>NZ_JBHVET010000703.1:0-4518 GCF_042802135.1 Kitasatospora sp. NPDC057512 | reverse complement strand
GTCACCTCACGTCGTGTCGCGCCACGTCAGGCGTCCACGACCTCCAGGCCGTACGCGGTCACGGCCTGCCGCAGCCCGCCCGGGTATCCGGCGAGGGCCGGGGTGAACCCCCAGTCCCCGGACGGCTCGCGGTCGAACCGGCCGAGCCGCATCGCGGTGTTGGTCTCCGCGCCGTCCGCCAGGTGCACCACGGCCGCGTCCTGTCCGGCGCCGGCCTCCAGGATCAGCGCGGGCCCGGCGAACCCGCCCATGGTGGCCCCGGGGTGGTTCTCGGTGTCGGCGGCGGCGATGACCACCAGCCGGTCGACATCGGCGGGCAGCGCGTCGAAGTCGACCATCAGGCAGGCGTTCGCGTCGCCGTAGCCGGTCACCAGCCGCACCGAACCGTCCGGCGTGGAGCCGTTGTTGTAGAACACCAAGTGGTCGTCGGAGAGCGCCACGTTCCCCCGGCAGACCAGGGCGGCGATGTCGTACTCCTCCTCCCCGGTCCAGTGCAGGAGCAGCCGGGACGGCTCGGCGGCCACCTCGATCGCGGGCAGTCCGTCCAGGGCGCCGGCCTCGGCGGAGGCCCCGTCCTGGGCGGCCGCGAAGACCTCGTGGAAGCCGTGGTGCTTGAGCAGCCCGACCAGCTCGGAGCCGTTGAGCAGGGTGATCGGCTTGCCCGCGACGAACTGGTGCGAGCTGGGGCCGAACCTGCTGGTGGTGACCAGGACGGCCTTGGTCGCGGCCTGGTCGTGCCGCAGCGTCCCGTACAGGTCCCGCACCGCGGTGGGCGCCACCGTGTCCCGGTACCGCTTCACCTGCACGATGACGTTGCCGCCGCGGAACGGGTCGGGGTCGATGCCGCGGACGTCCACCCCGCCGTCCCGCGACCGGGCGGTGAGCTCGACCTTCATGCCCATCGCCTCCATCAGCCGGGCGATGAGGCCTTCGAACTCGACCGGGTCCATCGCCAGCAGGAGCTGGAGTTCGCGGACGCGCCTGGACATCCGGCCGCGGTTGGCGTTGGTGTCGTCGCGGAGGTGACGGAAGAGCGCGCGCTGGGCGCGGCGTTCGTCGGCGTCGGGGTTGCTGAGGCGGTGGAGCTTCCGGCTCCGGGACATGGGCGTGCCCCCTCTTGCATGGTGACGGCTGTTGCAGGCGTCACCGTAGAGGAATCGTGGACGAAGAATTGTCGGGCCGTCACTTCCGCCGCACAATCGAGACCTGGCGCACGGGCACCAGGGTGCGCAGGGCCCCCGGGAGGTCTCGGCGGCGGCCGAACGGCGGGGGTGCTTCCGGTGGCCGTCCGGACGGCGGACAATCCCCCCAGGAGCCGAGGAGGAGGCCAGCGGTGGAGTTCGAGGTCATGATCGAGACCCCGCAGGGGTCGCGGAACAAGTACGTGATGGACTTCGTGGTGGGCCGGATCCGGCTGGACCGGACCCTCTTCACGGCCACCGCCTACCCCGCCGACTACGGCTACGTCGAGGGCACCCTCGGCGGCGACGGCGAGCCGCTGGACGCCCTGGTGCTCGGCGGCGAGCCGGCCGTCCCCGGCTGCGTGCTCACCTGCCGGGCGGTCGGCATGTGGGTGATGCGCGACGAACGCGGCCCGGACCAGAAGGTGCTCTGCGTCCCGGCCCACGACCCGCGCTACGCGGACCTGCGGGACATCGGCGACCTGCGCGAGTTCGACCTGCTGGAGATCACCCACTTCTTCCAGGTGTACAAGGACCTGGAGCGCGGCAAGTCCGTCGAGGGCTCGCACTGGGCGGGCCGCGACGCCGCCTACGCGGAGATCGCCGAGTCGCGGGCCCGCGCGGCGGGCACCCGCTTCGCCGACCCGGCGTAGCGGGCGCCCCCCCCCCGGGACCGCCCCGGGACCGCGCCCGGAGCACGGCCCGGACCGCCCCCGGAGCGCGCCCGGACGGTCCGTCAGAGCCTGGCCGCGCTCAGGATGGCCCGCACCTCGTCGCCGATCGCGGCCTCGTTCTGCTCGAACTCGGGTGCGGTGAGCCGGCCCGGGTCGGTCGGCAGCCCGTTCAGGACCGGGGTGTGCAGATGGCCGCCGGGGAGGTCCGGGGCGAGGAACAGGCGCAGCCGGTTGGAGCGGTAGGCGACCTCGTTGGAGAGGTACCCGCCGCCGCCACCGGCGACCGCGCGGGAGCCGGGGGTGGGGCCGTCCGGCCGGAAGACCGGGGCGGTGGCGCCCGCCGGGATCTCGGTGACGAAGGTGTTGAGCAGCACCGGGAAGGGCTGCTGGACGGCCCTCATGGCGTCGGTCGGCAGGGTGGTGCGGACGAACTGCGGCCCGGGGGCCAGCCCCGGGGCGTCCACCGGGTGCTGGGAGGTGCCGCCGGAGAGCGCGGCCACGTTGTCGGTGGCCGGATCGGCGGAGCGGGCGCGCCCGGCCCACTCCTCCAGGGTGAACTTGCCCGGGTAGCCCTGGCTGATGCTGGTGATCAGGTCGGCGGACTGCCGGCCCGGCCGCAGGTGCGGGGTGAAGGCGCGCTCCACGATGCCCTGGTCGAAGTCCCCGTAGCGCACCGGCAGGACGACCGCCCGGACCTCGGCGGCGCTGCCGTCGGCGAGGGTGATCCGCTGCCCGTGCAGCTGCAGGACGGCCGAGCCGGAGGGGTTGGCGCGGCGCGCCTCGGCGTCCAGGCCGAACGGGTCGAAGCCGCTGACGAAGATCCGCCGGACGCCGGGGGCGGCGCTGAAACCGTCGTCCAGACCGCGCGAGGCGTCCTCGAAACGGGCCCGCAGTGCGGCGTGGTCGACGTCGAACCGGGGCTGCCAGCGGGCGAGCTGGACGGTCATGGCGAGCCTGGTCCAGTACAGCGGGCGGTCGTCCCGGGCGGGCAGTTCGCCGCTCGGCCGCCGGCCCTGGGCGCGGTCCACGCCCGCCTGCCAGAGCGTCCGGCCCCAGGTGTCGGCCACCCGCTCGGCCTGCCGGGCGTTGCGGGCGGCGCACAGCGCGGAGGGGAAGCCCCCGAGCAGCTCGCCCAGGCCGGAGCGTTCGGTGAAGCCGGCCGTGCGGGCGTCCTGGAGGCGGGCCTGTTCGGCGTCCAGCGGTACCGTGGCGGAGGTGCGGCAGCCGGCCGGGGCGGCCTGGGCGGCGACCGGGGCCAGCAGGGCGACGAGGGTTCCGGCGAGCGCGGCGGCCAGTCCGGCGGTGCGGCGTAGACATGTCATGTGCGCTGACAATAGGTCCGGACCTGACGGCCCGCCAGAGTGCCGACACGGTACGCCGCACGCCGGCCCGGGGGCTTCCGGAACGGCCCGTCCGGTACCGGGCGGTGCCGTCGAGGGGGCCGCGGGCGGCGTTCCGCCGCTGGTGGGAGGGTGTTTCGGCGCGGACGGAAAGCCGACGGTTCGACCGGGAACCGCCGCGAGTTCTACAGCGTTGTCGTGGTCGAACAGCGGTACTCGTACGGTGGTGGAGGAAGTTCCATGAGCGTGGCCCTGACGAAGGGTGGCAACGTCTCCCTGGGCAAGCAGGCCCCCGGGGTGCGGGTGGTGCGGGTGGGCCTGGGCTGGACGGCCGGGGCCGGGTACGACCTGGACGCCAGCGCGCTGCTCTGCGGGGCGGACGGGAAGGTCGCCTCGGACCAGCACTTCGTCTTCTTCAACAACCTGCGGAGCCCGGACGGCTCGGTCCGCCACCTGGGCGGGTCCGGCGGCGGTGCCGACCGCGAGCAGGTCGAGGTCCGGCTCGCGGAGGTCCCCGCCGGGGTGGAGAAGGTCGTCTTCGCGGTGGCGATCTACGACGCGGCGCAGCGGCGGCAGTCCTTCGGACAGGTCCGCGGCGCCCACATCAGGGTCGTCGACCCGGACAGCGGCGCCGAGGTGGCCCGGTACGACGTGGCGTCGGAGGCCGGCAGCGAGACGGCGATGGTGTTCGGCGAGCTGTACCGGCACGGCGCGGACTGGAAGTTCCGGGCGGTCGGGCAGGGGTACGCCGAGGGTCTCGCGGGCATCGCCACCGACTTCGGGGTGGACGTCCTTCAGTCGGCGCCCGCCGCCGCGCCCGCCCCGGTGAAGCCGCCGGTCGCGCCGCCCGCCCCGCCCGTCGCTCCGCCCGCGCCGGTCGCGGCCCCGGTGCCGGCCGTACTGCCCGCCGCCGCGCCCGCCGTTCCGATGACCCAGCAAGGACCAGGGAGTTTCCCCGTGACGTGTTTCTTCGACCCCTCGCACGGCGCCGGCACCACGGCGGTGTACTGGTCGCCGCAGTGGGGCGTGCCGCGCCAGATCGAGGCCTGCGTGGCCTGCGCCCAGCGGGTGCAGACCACCGTCCCGCCGTTCTACACCCCGGCGCAGGCCGGCTACCCGCAGCCGGTCCAGCAGGGGCAGCCGCCGCAGGTGCCCGGCCAGCAGGCCCAGGGCGGGCGGCGCTTCGGCACCGGCGCGCTGATCGGCGCCGGCGCGGCCGGCCTGGTCGGCGGCGCGCTGTTGAACGAGGCCTTCGACGACGACCCGCAGGTGGTCGTCAACAACTACTACGAGGACGACGGCTTCTTCTAAACCGTCAGGACG
>NZ_JBHVET010000702.1:0-4521 GCF_042802135.1 Kitasatospora sp. NPDC057512 | reverse complement strand
CAGTCCGTGTCCAGGACGAGCGGTCCGCTGCTTCGACCGACCGGCGGTCAACCAACCGGCGGCAAGCGGCCGTTGGCGACCGGGGCTCCCGCCAGCGGATCCAAGCCGCCAGTTGGCCGTCAGATCGGCCATCAGGCCGGAACCAGCCGTCAGACCGCGGCCGGGGTGTACTTGTAGCCGACCCGGCGGACCGTCACGATGGTGTCCCGGTAGGCCGGTCCGAGCTTGCGGCGCAGCCGGGCGACGTGCACGTCGACCGTCCGCCCGTCCCCGACGTGGCCGTAGCCCCAGACCGCGGAGACCAGGTGGTCCCGGGTGTGCACCCGCTGCGGGTGCTCGGTGAGGTGGGCCAGCAGCTCGAACTCCAGGTAGGTGAGGTCGAGCAGCCGCCCGTCGACGTAGGCGTTGCGCCGCTCGGTGTCGACGGCGATGCCGCGCCCGCCCGGGCGGACCGGACGGACCCCCGCCACGGTCTGGCCGACGGGCCCGCCGGTCGTCGGCTGCGCCCCGTGGGCCGGGTGGGCCCCGGGGAGCGTGTGGGCCCCAGACGGGGTGGCGGCCCCGACACCGGCCGGAGCCCCCGGCAGGCCGACGACCCCCGCCGCCGGGCTCTCGGTCGGCACCAGCACCAGGTACCCGACCATCGCGCCGCCGTTCACGGCGCCGAACTGGATTCCGTACTGGGCGAGCAGGCCCTGCGGCAGCGCGCCCTGCGGCAGGGTGGCGACGACGGCCGCCCCCTCCGGCAGCGCGGCGAGCAGCGCCTGGGGCACCTGCGGGACAGCCGCGCCCGGCTGCGCGGCGACGGGGGCCGGGACGGTCGCCGGACGGGTCGAACCGACATGGGCCGGGCCGACGTGGGCCGTTCCGGCATGGGTCGGTCCGGCGTGGGTCGGTCCGACATGGGGCGGACGGGCCGCCACCCCGGGCCATCGGTCGGACAGCGACGCCGGGGGGACGGACGGTCCCGCGGCCCCGGACGCGCCGGGACCGACCGGCACGGTGGCGGGAACCGCGGAGACCGGCGGGACGGAGCGGACCGCGCGCAGGTGCGGGGTCGCGGTGGGCAGGGGCAGGGTGGCCGTGGAGGAAGAAGACATGGTGTGCCGCTCATTTCGCGCGTGACGGACGGGGTGGAGTCGTCTGCGCGTCGACCGGGCGTACTGCCTGGGCTGGACCGGACCGAACCGGATCAGCGGGCGGAGGGCCGGGACGCGCTGGGCGAGCCGGGACACGTTTGATCGAACAGGTGCGGCTGCCGGGACGGCCAGAACGGCTCGAGGTCGAGGCGACCCCGCCGGCTGTCCACGGCGCGGCTCCCGCACCGGTTCCACCGTCCGGTCCGTCCACCCGCGCGCATCGCGGGGGCCGACCCGGCCGTTCGGGTACGGCCGACGATGCCGGGGGTGATACTGGGGCAGACGATGTTCACTGGTGGTCTCTCCGCTGGGCGGGTCCGGTTGGTCGGCCGCGGGCACGCCGGACGGGCGGTCCGCTACGGCCTGGTCGACGGGTTTCGGCGGTGCGTCGGACGGTGGGCCGAGTGGGCCGGGTGGGCCGTCAGCGCCGGGGACGTACCGGGAAGGTCAGGCCGGTCAGCGACAACACGCGCTGCAGATCAGCGCGTGGTCGATGTAGCGGCGGACGGTGAGCGCCGGATCGGCGGCACCGGGCAGGACGACGCCGGGCATGGGGGCACCGGGCAGCGGGGAGCCGGGCACGGCGGTGGTGATGCGTCGTCGGCCGACGGTCATCCTGCTGCCCTCCCCCTCGTTCTCCACACGGCGGCGCACCGTTGACGGTGCCCGCCGACGATGCCTCGCCGGTTCGTCGAAGGCCGTCCGCCGGTTGCAACGCCCGTACGAACGGGGCGTTTCCGGCGCCCCCGACGGCATGGCCGGGCGGCCTTCGTCCACAGAGCCTTCCACGGCCGGGCCGGTCTAGGCAACCTTCGGCGCAGTGATTGTCCACGATGCGGACGGCAGAATGAGACGCCGGGCGGAAGGGGCAGGTCGGCGCGCTGACCTGCCGACTCTTCGCGCGGCAGTCGTACGGCGGTCGCCCAGCCGCCCTTCAGCCGTTGTCGAGCCGGAGCGCGGGCCGACCCCGGCCGGAGCCGGCCCGCGTCTGGTCATAGCCGGACCGTGCCTGGTCGACGCCGGGCCTTGTCCGTCAGCGGCCGAGCCGCCTTCAGGCGCCGACCGGGGCGCGACGGTGCCGGCCGGCGGCGGCGTGCTCGACCAGCGCGACGAGCAGGTCCTTGCCGTCCTGCCGCAGCCGCGCGTCGCAGAGCACCACCGGGATGTCCTGGTCGAGGTCGAGCGCCTCGCGGACCTCGTCCGGCGCGAACCGCTCGGTGCCCTCGAAGCAGTTCACCGCGACCAGGAACGGGATGCCGCGCTGCTCGAAGAAGTCCACCGACGGGAAGCAGTCGGCCAGCCGCCGGGTGTCCGCGAGCACCAGGGCGCCGAGCGCGCCGCGGGCCAACTCGTCCCAGACGAACCAGAACCGGTCCTGACCGGGCGTGCCGAACAGGTAGAGCGCGAGGCCCGGCCGCAGATCGATCCGGCCGAAGTCCATCGCGACGGTGGTGGTGCGCTTCGCCTCCACCCCCGAGGTGTCGTCCACCGGGCGGCCCAGCTCGCTGAGTTCCTCCTCGGTGCGCAGCGGCCGGATCTCGCTGACCGATCCGACCAGGGTGGTCTTGCCCGCGCCGAAGCCGCCCGCGACCAGGATCTTCACCGCGACGGCCGGACCACCGCGCCAGCGCGGGTCGTTGGCGTTCGCCGGGTGGGGCGCGGTGCGGTCCGGGTCGGGCACGGTGCCCTCCGGACGAGGGCGGGGGTCAGAGCGCACGGAGTCCATTGATCACGTCTCGCAGCAGGCGCTCGTCCGGCAGCTCGGCGAGCGGAACGGGTCGGGTGACGCTGATCAGCTCGGCGTCGTAGAGGTCGCCGAGCAGCACCCGCACCACGCTGACCGGCAGGTCGGTGTAGGAGCCGAGCTCGGCGACGGAGAGCGGCTCGCGGCGGCACAGGGTGAGCAGCGTCTGGTGCTCCGGGTCGAGGACGTGCGCGGGCACGGCCCCCGCGACCGGCCCGGGATCGACGGCGGTGACCAGCGAGATCAGGTCGAACAGCCCCTCCTCGACCGGCCGGGTGCGGCCGCGGGTCATCGAGTAGAGCCGCACCACCGGGCCGGCCTCGTCGTCGAACCAGCGGTCGTCGACCGGGGTGCGCGGCCGGAACAGGTCGACGTCGGGCTCGTACGGGTCGTCCTGGCCGTCCGGGTCGTCCGGGCGGCCTACGGCGTCCGAACCGCCACTGCCGGACGGCCCGTCGGCGCTGGAGGAACCGCCGGTGCCCGACGAACCGCCACCGCCGGACGGCCCGGCCGTACCCACCGGCACCTGGGGGCCGTCCGGCGTCTCCGGGCCGTCCGGCTCATCCGCCTTCGGATCCGCCATCGGACCGCTCATCTCACCGGCGGGGCGGTTTCGGTGCGCGGCTCGGCGGCCATGTGCTCGCCGACCCGCTTGACCAGCAGCGCCATCTCGTACGCGATCTGGCCGATGTCCGCCTCGGCCTCGCTCAGCACGGCCAGGCAGCTGCCGTCGCCGGCGGCCGTGATGAACAGGAAGGCCTCGTCCAGCTCCACCATGGTCTGCCGGACGCCGCCGACCTTGAAGTGCCCGCCGGCGCCCTTCGCCAGGCTGTGGAACCCGGCGGCGACGGCGGCCAGGTGCTCGGCGTCCTCGCGGTCGAGGTCGCGGGAGGCGCCGGTGGCCAGGCCGTCGTTGGAGAGGATCACCGCGTGCCGCAGGGCCGCGACGCGCCCCACCAGGTCGTCCAGGAGCCAGTTGAGGTCCCCTGACGACTGCATCGACGTGGTCATGAATCAGTTCCTTCCGCTGGAGCGGGTGGTGCGTGTGGAGCGGGTGGTGCAGATGGTGCAGGTGGTGCGGATGAAGCGGGTGGTGCGGGTACGACGCCGTCCGGGGTCCGGCGGACCGGCTGCCCGGGCGGCATGCGCCGGACGAGCGGTGCCCGGCCGGTGTCCTGCGGCGCGGGCAGCGCCGCCGGGGCGGGCGCCGGGCCGATCGCCCGCCGGGACCGGTCGGGCGGCTGCCAGGCCGGTACGGCGGTGGGCCGCCCGGCCCCCCGCACGGCACGATCGTCGGGTGTGCCGGGACGATCCGTCAACGGAGCGCCGGGGCGGTCCGCCGGAGCCGTTGCCCCTCGCCCCCGGGTGAAGCCGCGCTGGAACGAGGCGAAGGTGGCCCTGGCCTCCTCGGGCGAGCGCTCCCGGACCTCCCGGGTCTCCCCGCCGTCGCGGGGGCCCCGGCCGTCCTGGGTGCCTCCGGCCGATCCACCGCCGGCCGACGCGCCCCCGGGCCCGCCCCCGGGCCCGCCGTCGGCTCCGGTACCTGCTCCGGCTCCGTTGCGGAACCGTTCCTTCAGCTGTTCCGTGAGCTGTTCCCTGAGCTGCGGCGCCAGGTTCGCCTGCCGGACCCGCCGGGGC
>NZ_JBHVET010000701.1:0-4531 GCF_042802135.1 Kitasatospora sp. NPDC057512 | reverse complement strand
GGTCTTCTCCTCCTCAGGTATGACCCAGGACCCTGAGGACCAAGGACCCCGGCAGGCTCCGGACGGGGCCCGGCCGGCTACTCGACCGCCACGCCGAAGGCCGCCGCCAGCCCGGCCAGGCCGTTCGTCACCGCCCGCCCGGACGGGCTGAACTCCCAGCCGCCGGCGGCCCGGCGGAACGCCCCGAGCAGCATCGCGCTGTCCGGCACCCCGCCGGTCGGGCCCGCCCAGGCGTCCGGTCCGCCGGCGCCCGGCCCGTACGCGGCGGCGAGCGCCAGCCCGTGCACGTAGCCGAGCGGCAGTGCCGGGTGCTCCTCCTCCTCGGTGGAGACGGCGACCACCACCTCCTCGACGGCGGCCGGCAGCCGGTGCAGGTCCAGCGCCAGCCGGGCCGCCCGGGTCGGCTCGCCCGGCACCGAGCGGGTCGGGTGCAGCCGCACGGCGCCGTCCGGGTCCTGCGGGCTGTTGAAGAACACGAAGTGCTCGTCGCTCAGCACCCGGCCGCCGGCGCACAGGAAGGCGGTGACGTCCAGCTCCACCGCGTCCCCGCCGGCCGTCCGGCTCTGCCAGCTCACCGTGAGGGCGGTCTCCCGCGCCTCCTCGGGCCGGTCGTTCGCGGCGGTCGCGGCGGCGGCAGCGGTGGGGCCGTCGCCGCCGAGCCGGCCGCGCAGGCCCTGCTCGGCGAGCAGGGCGACCAGCTCCGGGCCGCTCACCAGGGCCAGCGGCTTGCCCTCGATGTAGCTGTACGAGCCGCGGCCGAAGCCCGCGGTGGTGACCAGGATGCCCTTGATCGCGCCGTGGTGGCGGACGGTGGACTCCAGGTCGCGCACCGCCGTCGGCGGGACGGTCTTCTTGTAGCGCTTCGCCTGGATCACGATCGTGCCGCCGGTCACCGGGTCCAGGTCCTCGGCCACCACGTCCACCCCGACGTCGCCGCTGCGGGCCGTGGTCATCACCCGGAAGCCGCGCAGCCGGAACAGCTCGGCGATCAGCTCCTCGAAGTCCAGCGGGTCCATCTCGAACAGGTCCGGCTCGTCCTCGCCGCCGTGCCCGGCCAGGCTCCCGCCGACGCTCTCCGGCCGCCGGTCCGGCCGCACCTCGTCCAGCCGCTCCGGGCGCGCCGACAGCCGGCCGCCCAGGCCCTGGAAGCACTCCACCGGGTCCACCCGGTCCAGCGCCAGCGCGGCGAAGCCCGCCCGGGTGGCGGTCAGGGTGGAGAGGAAGCGCTCGGCCTCCCGGCCGGTCGCCGGGTCGATGCCGAGGACGAAGCCGTTCAGCACCACCGAGTCCAGCAGCCCGTCCCGGTCCGCCCGGAACAGCTCCACCGCCACCCGCAGCGCCGACTGCGCCAGCACCTCCCGGTACAGTGCCTTGCGCTCCGTCGCCGGGCGGGCCACCTCGGCCTCGCGGTCGTCCGACTTCACGTACCGCACCCGGGCGGCGGCCGGCACCACGTCCGGCCCGGGCAGCTCCCAGTCCACCACCAGTTGGCGGCTCCCGGCGTCGAACGCCGCCGCCAGCCGGTGCGGGAAGCCCTCCGGCCAGGCCGCCGAGGCGTACAGGCCGGCCGTGAAGTACTCCTGCACCGCCTCCGGCTCGCCCGCCCGCAGCCGGCGCAGCAGCTCCTCGGTCCGGGCGGCCAGCTCCTCCTGCTGCCGGCGGGACTGCTCGACCCCGGCCAGGTACTCCTGGTGGTACGCGGCCAGCCGGTGCTGCCGGTCGACCTCCCGGGCCTGCGCGGCGTACCAGTCCTGCTCGAACCGGGCCCGGGCCTGGGCCAGGTACTGCTCGTACTGCTGCCGCACACCCGGGTTGCGGGCCTGCACCGGGTCCGGCGGCGGCACGAAGTACCGGGCCGAGGACTGGTCCGGCATCGGCACCGGCTCGCCCAGCGGCCCCGGATCGAACGGCGGCACCGCCGGCGGCGCCAGCAGGGCCTGCGGGCCGAAGGCCGGCGCGGCCAGCCCGGCGGCCAGCAGCCCCCTCAACTCCTCGACCCGGGCGTCCAGTTCGGCCGTCCGCCGGGCCACCTCCGCCTCCCGCGACTGCTGGTAGGCGCGCTGCGCCTCGCGCTCGCCGCGGGCCGCCGCCTTCTGCACCTCCCGCTGCTCCCGCTCCCGGCGGCGCTGCTCCGCCGCCTCGGCGCGCCACCGGGCCTCCTCCCGGCGCTGCTGCTGTCGCTGCGCCTCCGCCCAGATCGCCAGCACCCCGCTGCTCCGCCGCCCCGACACCGTCCGTCCACCCCATTCGCCTCGCGCCCGATGCGGCCGCCGCGGCACCGCCTCCCGACCGCGCCGCCGACCGCGCCCGCCACAATAGAACGTGAACACCCCGCCCGGCCAAGCGCCGGTGACCTGCGGGGCTTTCGGGCGGGGAGGAGGGGCCGGCCGACGCGGAGCTGACGCCCCGTCGAGGGGGTCGGCGGGCGGGGTGGCAGGGGCGTGCCGGCCTCGGGCCGCCCGTCCTGTCGGTGGCACCGGGTAGTGTCGTCGGCTACCGACGGCCAGGAGAAACGTGACGATCCCCCCGCAGCCCCCCGAGCACCAGGCCCGCCCCTCCGGATGGGTCTCCACCGGCCTGAGCTGGCGGGACGGCCGCGCCGTGCTCGGGGCCGCGCGCGGTGCGCAGGTGCACGAGCGCGCCGTGGCGCCGGGGGTGGAGGTCGGCTGGCTGCTGGGCGGCCCGCGCCGCTGCGTCGGGGCCTGGCTGGCCGGGGCGACGGAGCGCACGCCCTGCCCGCACCACGCGGTGATCGACCCGGGCGGCGGCGCGACGCAGTGCCCGGCCTGCCAGAGCGTGGACCGCGGCCTCGCCCTCGCCCGGGACCAGATCCTCGACGACGGCCGCACCTACCTGCTCTACCTCGCCTGGTTCGGCGAGGGCCTGCTCAAGGTCGGCCTGACCGCCGAGCAGCGCGGCGACAGCCGGCTGCTCGAACAGGGCGCGCTGGCCTACGCGTTCACCGCCCGCGGCGCCCTGCCGGCGATCCGGCGCGCCGAACTCACCGTCGCCGCCTCGGGCCTGGCCCGCGAGCGGTACAAGTCCCGGATCAAGACCGAGCAGTGGTGGTCGCACGGCGACGTCCCGTACCGCCGTACGGTGCTCGGCGACGCCCGCGCCCGGGCGCACCGGCTGCTGGACGGCCACGCCCTGGAGCTGCTCGCCGACCGCCCGGTGGTCGACCACGTCGAGCGCTACGGCCTGGCCGGCGGCGCCCCGGAGGCGTACCGGGAGATCGCCGGGCTGGCCGACGGCGCGGTGCTCGCGGGCCGGCTCCGCGCGCCGGTGGGCCGGCACCTCTTCCTGGACCAGGCGGACGGCTCCGGCCCGCTGCTGCTGGACACCCGGCTGCTCACCGGCTGGACGCTCAGTGCGGTCGCCGGCCGCGGGTCCGAGGGCCTGACCCTCCAGGAGCGCCTGCGTCCGCCGGAGCCGGACACCCAGGAGGCGCTGTTCTGAGACCGCTCGGAACCGCTCCGACCAGCATGGTTGCGTAATAAAACCGCAAGGCCTAGCCTCGGCCTTGCGGTTTTAAGTTGCTACCACATTGGAGCGAGCCCGACCATGATCGCCGCCCACGAGACTTTCGACGGCACCTTCCCGTACCGGCCGCACTTCAGCACCGCCGCGGGCTTCCCCCAGCACTACGTGGACGAGGGCACCGGCCCCGTGGTGCTCTGCCTGCACGGCGAACCCACCTGGGGCTACCTCTTCCGCGACCTGGTCCGCCGCCTGGCCCCGACCCACCGGGTGGTCGTCCCCGACCACATGGGCTTCGGCAAGAGCGCCACCCCGGCCGACCGGACCTACTGGCTGCAGGACCACGTCGACAACCTGGAGGCGCTCGTCCTGGACCTCGGCCTGCGCGAACTCACCCTGGTCCTGCACGACTTCGGCGGGCCGGTCGGCATGGGCCTGGCGGCCCGCCGCCCGGAGCTGATCGCCCGGGTGGTGAGCGTCAACGGGCCCACGCCGTTCGGCCAGCCCGGCCTCGGCGCGGCGCTGGCCGCCAACGGGGCCGAGTCCCCGTGGTTCGGCTGGATCGCCAGGGCGCACGCCGAGGGCAGCCTGGAGGCCGTCCTCGGCGAGCTCGGCCACACGATCCTCAGCATCCTGAAGCTCAACGGCTTCCAGGACAACACCCTGATCACCGACACCTGGACGGCCGCCTACGGTGCGGCCTTCCCCACCCGCGCGGAGGCCGCCGGGGCGATCGGCTGGGCGAAGGGCTTCGCCACCGGAGCGCACACCTTCGAGACCCCGGGTGCCGAGGCCCGTGCGGCGCTCGCCGCCCTGCCCGCGCTCGCCCTCTGGGGCGCGGCCGACCGCACCCTCGCCGCCCGGCACTTCCTGCCCCTGTTCGCCGAGGCGTTCCCGCGCGGCCGGGCCGTCGAACTGCCCGGCGTCGGCCACTACAGCCCCGAGGACGCCCCGGACACCGTCGCCGACCTGGTGGAGCGCTTCCTCGCCGAGACGGAGGCGGAGGCGAGGGTGGGGGCGGGGGCGAGGGCGAGGGGCGCGGCGTAGGCCC
>NZ_JBHVET010000700.1:0-4566 GCF_042802135.1 Kitasatospora sp. NPDC057512 | reverse complement strand
CCCTCCACCACGGAGGGGGCCCGCCCTTCGGCTGTTCGTCCGTCGACGGCTACGGCAGGGCCAGCATCCGGTCCAGCGCCGCCTTGGCGTACGTCTCGGTCTCCGGGTCGACGGTGATCACGTTCGGCACCCGGCCCTCGACCAGCGACTCCAGCGCCCAGACCAGGTGCGGCAGGTCGATCCGGTTCATGGTCGAGCAGAAGCAGACCGCGCGGTCCAGGAAGACGATCTCCTTGTCCGGGTGCGCCTTGGCCAGGCGGCGGACCAGGTTCAGCTCGGTGCCGATGGCCCACTTGGAGCCGGGCTCGGCGGCGTCCAGCGCCTTGATGATGTACTCGGTCGAGCCCACCATGTCGGCGGCCGCGACGACCTCGTGCTTGCACTCGGGGTGCACCAGGACGTTCACGCCGGGGATCCGCTCGCGGACGTCGTTCACCGAGTCCAGGCTGAACCGGCCGTGCACTGAGCAGTGGCCGCGCCAGAGGATCATCTTGGCGTCCCGCAGCTGCTCGGCGGTCAGGCCGCCGTTCGGCCGGTGCGGATTGTAGACCACGCAGTCGTCCAGCGAGAAGCCCATGTCCCGCACCGCGGTGTTGCGGCCGAGGTGCTGGTCGGGCAGGAAGAGCACCTTCTGGCCCTGCTCGAAGGCCCACTCCAGGGCGCGCTTGGCGTTGGAGGAGGTGCAGATGAGGCCGCCGTGCCGGCCGGTGAAGGCCTTGATGTCGGCGGAGGAGTTCATGTACGAGACCGGGACGGTGACGTCGGCTATGCCGGCGTCGGTCAGCACGTCCCAGCACTCGGCGACCTGCTCGGCGGTGGCCATGTCGGCCATCGAGCAGCCGGCCGCGAGGTCCGGCAGGACGACCTGCTGGCGGTCGCTGGTGAGGATGTCCGCGGACTCGGCCATGAAGTGCACGCCGCAGAAGACGATGTACTCGGCCTCGGGGCGGGCCGCCGCGTCGCGGGCGAGCTTGAAGGAGTCGCCGGTGACGTCGGCGAACTCGATCACCTCGTCGCGCTGGTAGTGGTGGCCGAGGATGAAGACGCGGTCGCCGAGCGCGGCCTTGGCCGCGCGGGCGCGCTCGACGAGGTGGGGGTCGGAGGCCGGGGGGAGGTCACCGGGGCATTCGACGCCGCGCTCGCTGTTCGGGTCGGCCTCACGGCCGAGCAGCAGCAGAGCGAGCGGCGTCGGAGTGGGGTCGACGCCGTGGGTCTCGGTGATGGTGGTGGTCACGGGCGGGTGCCCTTCTGTGCGGCCGAGCTAGCGGTGGGGCCTTTTCGTCTAACTGACGCTATCTATTCTAACCGCTTAGCGTCAGAGTGACGATGGCCATCCTGTCGATGTGACGAGAACCGCTCGTCGAATCGGATGCTTCCGGGCGTGGCCGAATCGATACTTCGAAGCCGACGGGTATGGCTGAGCCCATGAAAGCAATCGCGATCAACCGCTACGGCGGCCCCGAGGTGGTCGAGTACACCGACCTGCCCGACCCCAAGGTCGGGCCCGACTCCGTCCTGGTCGAGGTCCGGGCGGCCGGGGTGAACCCGGTGGACTGGAAGGTCCGGGACGGCGCCCTGGACGGCATCCTCGACGCGCACTTCCCGCTGGTCATGGGCTGGGACCTGGCCGGCGTGGTCCGCGCGGTCGGCGGCGGGGTCACCGAGTTCGCCCCGGGCGACGAGGTGTACGGCTACGTCCGAAAGGACGCCGTCGAGCACGGCACCTACGCCGAGCTGGTCTCCGCCCCGGTCCGCACCCTGGCCCGCAAGCCGGCCGCGCTGGACTGGGCGCAGTCCGGCGGCCTGCCGCTGGCCGGGCTCACCGCCCTGCAGGGCCTGCGGGCGCTGCGCCTCGCCGAGGGGGAGACCGTCCTGGTGCACGCCGCCGCGGGCGGGGTCGGCCACCTGGCGGTTCAGGTGGCCCGGGCCCGCGGCGCCCGGGTGATCGGCACCGCGGCCGAGCGCAACCACGACTTCCTGCGCGGCCTCGGCGCCGAGCCGGTGGTGTACGGCGAGGGCCTGGCCGACCGGGTCCGCGCGCTCGCCCCCGACGGGGTGGACGCGGCCCTCGACCTGGTCGGCCACGGCGCCGTCCAGCTCTCGGTCGGCCTGGTGGCAGACCCGGGCCGGATCGCCTCGATCACCGACTACGGGGTCAAGGCGCTCGGCGGCCGGTACGTCTGGGTCCGCCCGGACGCCGACGACCTCGCCGAGCTGGCCGCGCTCGCCGACGACGGTCGGCTGACCGTCACCGTCGCCTCCACCTTCCCGCTGGCCCAGGCCGCCTCCGCCCAGGCGCTCAGCGCCGAGGGCCGCACCCGGGGGAAGATCGTGCTACTCGTCCCGTGACGGCCGCCCGCCCGTCATCCGACGGCGGTGAACTCGTCCAGGTCATCCGCCAGAATGGTGGCGAACCGTTTCGGCAGTGGCAGCCCGCCGCCGGAGCGCCCCGCCGAACCCCCCGTACGACCCGTGGAGCCCCTCACCCATGACCAGCAGCCGAGCGCACGAGGTGATCGGGGCCGACCTGGACGAGACCGACCGGCTCCTGCTCGCCCGGCTCGGCAGCGACGGCCGCGCCTCGTACGCCGAGATCGGCCTACAGGTGAACCTCTCCGCCACCGCCGTGCGCCGGCGGATCGACCGGCTGCGGGCGCGCGGCGTGGTGCGGGGCTTCACCGTGGTGCTCGACCCGTCCGTGCTGGGCTGGCAGACCGAGGCCTTCGTCGAGGTCTACTGCCGCGAGCGCACCGCCCCCGAGGAGATCCTCGCCAGCCTGCGGCAGTTCCCCGAGGTGGTCGCCGCCTGGACGGTCACCGGCGACCCGGACGCCCTGGTGCACCTGCGGGCCGCCGACATGCGCCACCTGGAGGCCGTCATCGAGCGCATCCGGCGCGAGCCCGGAGTGCAGCGCAGCCGCTCCTCGGTGGTCCTCTCCCAGCTCATCGGCTGACCGCCCGCGACCGCCTCCGGACCGTACGCAGGAATCCTGCGCGGACCCGTCCGAAGACGCCCGAAACCTGCCTGACCAGCCGCGTTCCGACGCGCGGGGAGGGCCCGGTGCTGCCTACGCTGATCACGTCCGGTCGTCGCGGTGAAGCGTCCCGCCGACCGGACGCCCCCCGACACCCCCACGCCGAGAGGGACCGCCGTGTCCGCAGCACCCGACCGCATGCACCGGCCCGACAACGAGCTGGTCGACCTGGTTTTCGACTACATGCGGGAGCGGCTGCAGTACGACCCCGTCCCGCTCGACCACCCCGGTGACGGCGAGCACCTGCGCACCCAGCTGGCCGGCCTGCTGAACCAGGACGGCAACAACCCGGTCGACGTGCTCAAGCTCTACGACCACGAGCTGTCCCGGGCGGTCATCTCCGCCGACAGCCCGCGCTACCTGTCCTTCATCCCGTGCGCCCCGACCAAGGCCGCGCTGCTGTTCGACATGGTCGTCTCCTGCGCCTCCCTCCAGGGCATCTCCTGGCTGGAGGCGGCCGGCGCGATTGCCGCCGAGAACCAGGTGCTGCGCCTGATCGCCGACCGCGCGGGCCTGCCCCAGTCGGCCGGCGGCTGCTTCGTGTCCGGCGGCTCGGCGGGCAACCTCTCCGCCCTGGTGGTCGCCCGCGACACCGCCCGCCGCCGCCTGGGCGTCGGTCCGGAGGCCCGGCTGCGGATAGCCGTCGCCGACCAGGTGCACTCCTCGGTCAAGAACACCTTCAACATCATCGGCGTCGAGGCCTTCAAGGTCCCGACCGTCAACCGGCGCTTCACCGGCGAGGCGCTGCGCGCCGCCCTGGCCGCCGACCCGAACCCGGAGACGGTGATCGCCGTCGTCGGCACCGCCGGCACCACCAACGAGGGCATCGTCGACGACCTGGCCGGCCTGGCCGAGGTCGCCCGCGAGCGCGACCTGTGGTTCCACGTGGACGGCGCCTACGGCGGTGCGGGCCTGTTCGCCCCCTCGGTGCGCGAGCGCTACAACGGCATCGAGCACGCCGACTCCTTCGTGGTCGACCCGCACAAGTGGCTGTTCGCCCCCTTCGACTGCGCCGCGCTGATCTACCGCAACCCGCAGCTCGCCCGCGCCGTGCACACCCAGGACGCCTCCTACCTGGACGTCCTGCACACCGAGGGCGACGAGTGGAACCCCACCGACTACGCCTACCACCTGACCCGGCGCGCCCGCGGCCTGCCGCTCTGGTTCTCGCTGGCCGTCCACGGCGTCCAGGCCTACACCGACGCCATCGAGGCCGGCCTCACGCTGGCCCGGGAGACGGCCCGGCTGATCCGCGAGAGCGAGCACCTGGAGCTGCTGTTCGACCCGCAGCTCTCGGCGGTCTGCTTCAAGCGCAAGGGCTGGACCAACGACGACTACTACCGCTGGTCGCAGCAGCTGCTCGCGGACCAGATCGGCTTCGTCACCCCCACCGGCTGGGACGGCGAGACGGTCGCCCGCTTCGCCTTCCTGCACCCGGGCACCACCATGGAGATGGTCAAGGAGATCCTGGACACCATGGTCTGAGCCCCCCGACGTCCGTACGGCCCCCTCCCGGAGCGCTCCGGGAGCTG
>NZ_JBHVET010000699.1:0-4584 GCF_042802135.1 Kitasatospora sp. NPDC057512 | reverse complement strand
CGATAATGGGAAGCATGAACGATTCGCCCTCCTTCTCCCTGCCGGCCGGCCTGCCGCGACTGGAGCGCTGCGCCGTGATGGGCGTGGTCAACGTCACGCCCGACTCCTTCTCGGACGGCGGGATGTGGCACGACCCCGCCAAGGCGATCGCGCACGGCCTCGCGCTGCGGGCCCGCGGCGCCGATCTGGTGGACGTCGGCGGCGAGTCCACCCGGCCGGGCTCGCAGCGGGTCCCCGAGGAGGAGGAGCTGCGCCGGGTGATCCCGGTGGTGCGCGAGCTCGCCGACGCCGGGGTGGTGGTCTCGGTGGACACCATGCGGGCCTCGGTCGCCGAGCGGGCCGTCGAGGCCGGCGCCGCGATCGTCAACGACGTCTCCGGCGGGCTCGCCGACCCGGCGATGGCCCGGGTGGTCGCCGGGACCGGCGCGCCCTTCGTGGTGATGCACTGGCGCGGGCAGTCCGCCGACATGGACCGGATGGCCGTCTACGACGACGTCGTGCGGGACGTGGTCGCCGAGCTGACCGACCGGGTGGACGCGCTGCTGGCGGCCGGGGTCAAGGAGGACCAGCTGATCCTCGACCCGGGGCTCGGCTTCGCCAAGACCTCCGAGCACAACTGGGCGCTGCTCGGCCGGCTGGACGCGCTCACCGCGCTCGGCCGTCCCGTGCTCGTGGCGGCTTCGCGCAAGCGGTTCCTGGGTACGCTGCTCGCCGACCCGGCAACCGGGGAACTGCGCCCGGCCCGGGAGCGCGACGACGCGACGGCCGCGGTGTCGGTGCTGTCCGCCCGGGCCGGAGCCTGGGCGGTGCGGGTGCACGACGTGTCCGGCACGGCGGATGCCGTCCGGGTGGTCGCGGCCTGGCAGCACGCGGCACGGTTGGGGTGAGGGAGGGTCTGTGACAGGTGACGGCAGGTTGAGCGGCGGCACGGCCGGGCGGGCCCGTGAGGCGGACCTGGAGGCCGTTCTGGCGGCGAACCAGGGGCTCTACGAGGCGCTGGAACGGGGGGACCTGGAAGCGGTCGAGGACGCCTGGCTGGGCGCCGCGGACGCCGACGACAAGGGTGGCGTGGTGTGCGTGCACCCGGGCTGGCCGGTGCTCCGCGGCCGGGCCCAGGTGACGCGTTCGTACATGCTGATCATGATGAACACGGAGTACATCCAGTTCTTCCTGACCGATGTCGAGGCCGAGGTGCACGGTGATGTGGCCCTTGTCACGTGCACCGAGAACATCCTGTCCGGCGGAGAGTCGGAGGAGGAGGGGGAACTCGGTCCGCTGGTCGGCGGAAAGGTCGTGTCGACGAATCTGTTCCGTCGTACCCCGGCCGGGTGGAAGCTCTGGTCGCATCACGGTTCACCCGTTCTGACCAGCGGGGACGACGACGAGGAGAGCTGATTCCGGCACCCGCGGAAATGCGGTGCCGGGAAGTCGCCGGGGATTTCCGAGTGGTCACCGAACGTTCACGTCAATCGCCATATCGGTGCGCGTGGCGTCGGTTCGTGCCGGGTAGGACGGTCAGGCGTTGTCCGTGCTCGCGGGTAGATTCGAAACGGAGTGGCGGGCGTGCCGCCCGCCTTCGCCCTGCCCGTCCATGCCTTTCTCCGGGCGGGGCCCGTCCGACTGGGAGCAGTGATTCGTTTGCTGGACCGCGTCACCCTGCGGGGGCTGCGAGCCCGGGGCCACCACGGCGTCTTCGAGCGCGAGCGCGTCGAGGGGCAGACCTTCGTGGTCGACCTCGTGCTCCACCTGGACACCCGCCCCGCCGCGGCCGGAGACGACCTCACCCGCACCGCGCACTACGGGCTGGTGGCGGAGGAGGTCACCGCGATCATCGCCGGGGAGCCGGTCGACCTGATCGAGACGCTGGCCCAGCGGATCGCCGACCAGTGCCTCAAGCACGAAGCGGTCGAGGAGGTCGAGGTCACCGTGCACAAGCCGGACGCCCCGATCACCGTGCCGTTCGACGACGTGACCGTGACCATCCACCGGGGCCGCGCATGACCCCCACCGCGCGCCCGGTATCCGATGTAGAGGACGTTTTTCGATGAGCAGCAGCGACCCGACCGCCACGCCGAACGCGTTCGACCTGGAGAGCCGGGTGGACTCCGCCGACACCACGCTGCACAGCCAGCGCTGCGCGGTGATCGCGCTCGGCAGCAACCTGGGCAACCGGCTGGACACCCTCCAGGGGGCCGTCGACGCGCTCGCCGACACCCCGGGGCTGAAGATCAAGGCCGTCTCCGCGGTGTACGAGACCGAGGCCGTCGGCGGGCCCGAGGAGCAGCCGAACTACTACAACGCGGTCGTGGTGCTGCGCACCTCGCTGCCCCCGCGGGACCTGCTGGAGCGCGGCAACGCGATCGAGGACGCCTTCGGGCGGGTGCGGACCGTCCACTGGGGCCCGCGCACCCTGGACGTCGACATCCTGGCCTACGAGGGCGTGCTGAGCGACGACCCGCAGCTGCTGCTGCCGCACCCGCGCTCGCACGAGCGGGCCTTCGTGCTCGCCCCCTGGCTGGACGCCCAGCCGGAGGCCGAGGTGCCCGGGCACGGGCGGGTGGACGCGCTGCTGACCGCGCTGGGCGGTCCGGACGCGCAGGGCGTGAAGCGCCGCGAGGACATCGGGCTGACGTTGCCCGAGTAGGTCCGGGGGCCGGTGACCGGGGCCGTTGCCCGGGGAACTCGGCCGGGGGCCCGGCCGTACGAGTAGGTGTCCGCCGTTCGCGCGGGTGCCCGCCCGGCCGGGCCCGGTACGGTGGCCTGGCGTCGCCGCGCCACCGGGCGGGCGGCCGGTTCGGGTACCCGGGAAGGACCTCCTCCGAGTGAAGCTGCTTCGCCTCCGCCTCCTGATCGGCATCACCGCCGCCACGACGGCGCTGTCCTGGGCCGGCTCCAAGCTGTGGGCCTCCGTGGACACGCTGCCGGCGGTGCCGGCCGCGGCGCCGGTGGTGCTGGCGGCGGTCGCGGTGATCCTGCTGGCGACCGCGTTGTCGCTGCGGGCCCGGCTGAAGGCGGTGCGTGAGCGGCAGCCCGGGGCGAAGGGGGTCGATCCGCTGCTGGCGGCCCGGGCGGTGGTGCTGGGGCAGGCCAGCGCGCTGGTCTCGTCGGTGGTCACCGGCATCTACGCGGGGGCCGGGATCTACCTGCTGGGCGAGCTGGACGTGTCGGCCCGCAAGGACCAGGCCGTGACGGCCGGGCTCGCGGTGCTGGCGGGGGCCGCGGTGATCGCGGCGGCGCTCTGGATCCAGCACGTGTGCAAGCTGCCGGAGAACCACGACGACCCGGGCGGTCCGGCGGCGTCGCACCGCTGAGAGCCTCGGGGCACCGCCGGGGCACCGACCGGGCGTCACGGGGGCCTCGCCGGCCCCGTCGGCACCGTCCGCCCCGTCGGTACCGCTGAGCAGGGCTTTCTTCGTGATCTTGCGTGAGAATCCGGGCACGTGCGGTAAAAACCGCACCCTGTCAAGGGCGGAAGGGGACCCTGGGCTGACAGGCCCCCAATTCGCACGCTAGTTTCTTGGACATGTCTCGCGGACGCCACCGTCATTCCTCCGTCCTCGGCCGGGTCTTTCCCCCCACCGCCGCCGGCGTGCTGCTGGTCGCCGCACTGGCCGCTCTGCTTTTCAGTCAGGACACCGTCCTGGTGCGCTCGGTGGGCGTCGCGGCGGTGATCGCGACGCTCGGCTTCGCGCTGCTGCTGCGCCAGCGGGACAAGGCGGCCCGGGCGGCCGCCGAGACGTCCGCGGCCCAGCGGCTGCGCGCCGAGGAGCGGTTCGAGGAGCAGCTGGCCGAGGCCGAGTACGCGGCGGAGGTCGCCGAGGAGCGGGCCACCCGGTTCGGGCGCCGGCTGACGGCGGAGAAGTCGCGGCTGGCGAAGGCCGAGACCGAGATCGCCCGGCTGCTGCGCGAGCGGGCCGTGGCGGTGGCCGAGCAGGCGCTCAAGGAGGCCGAGGCGGCCCAGCAGGCGCTCGCCGCGAGCCGTCCGAAGCACCCGGCCAGCCCGGCCGCCTACGTGCGGGCGGCGTCCGTGCTGCGGCTGCTGGAGCGCCGCGCGGCGGAGCAGGAGGCCCGGCGGGCGCGTACGGCGGGCGCGGAGGTGGCCCTGCGGAAGCCCGCGAAGGAGTCGCCGGTCGCCCCGGCCGCGTCGGTGGCCGTGCCGGCCCCGGTGGCGCCCTCGGTGCCGACCCCGGGGCGGGCGCCGGCGGCCCCGGCGCCGGTGCGGCCCGAGCCGGTGCGTCCGGCGCTGACCGCGACGGTCGGTCAGCTCGGCGGCGCGTCGGCCGTGCCCGCCGCGGCGCCCGCGCCGGTGGAGCGGCAGCGGCCGCGTCCGGCGCAGTCCGGTCCGGCCCGCGGGCAGGGCTTCAGCTTCTTCGGCCGCGGTTCGGGTGCCCCGGCGCGCCCGGCGGCCCCGGCACCGGCGGTGGGCAGCGTCGCCGAACTGGGGGAGCGCGCCGACCTGGCGGACGTCGTGGGCGACGAGGCGGTGGCCGAGAAGGCCGTGGCCGAGGCCCGGGCGGCGGAGTCGGCCGAGCGGCCGGAGCAGGGCGAGCCGACCGTGGTGGACCTGACGCCGGAGGACGAGAC
>NZ_JBHVET010000698.1:0-4587 GCF_042802135.1 Kitasatospora sp. NPDC057512 | reverse complement strand
ACCTGTGGGAGCAGGTCACCGGGGCCCGCCGTCTCGTGGGGGCCGGGTCAGGGCCTACTGCTTGCGCAGCTCCCGGACCGCCGCGTCCAGCCGCTGCCCGAAGTCGGCGTCGGCCTTGCGGAAGTTGTCGACCGCCCGCTCCACGATGTCCTCGCGGTCGGCCGAGACCTTGGCGATGAAGCCCGCCAGGTTGGCGACCAGGCGCTGCTTCTCCTCCTCGGAGAACAGCCGGTAGAGGTCGCCGGCCTGCACGAAGTCGTCGTCCTCGGCGTGCGAGGGCGCGACGTGGTTGCCGGTGAGGCCGTCGACGGCGGTCGCGGCCCACAGCGGACGGCCGGTCTGCACCGGGCCGCCGAAGCTGTTCGGCTCGTAGTTCTTCTGCCGGCCGTGGCGGCCGTCGTACAGGTGGCCGTCCCGGCTGTTGGTGCGGGCCTCGGTGGCGTGCGGACGGTTCACCGGCAGGTGGTCGGCGTTGATGCCGACCCGGTAGCGGTGGGCGTCGGCGTACGCGAACAGGCGGCCCTGGAGCATCTTGTCCGGGGACGGGCCGATGCCGGGCACGAAGTGCGCCGGGGAGAAGACCGACTGCTCGACCTCGGCGAAGACGTTGTCGGGGTTGCGGTTGAGCTCCAGCTTCCCGATCTCGATCGGCGGGTAGTCGGCGTGCGGCCAGACCTTGGTGAGGTCGAAGGGGTTGAAGCGGTAGTTCGCCGCGTCGGCCACCGGCATGATCTGGACCTGCACCGTCCAGCTGGGGAACTCGCCGCGCTCGATCGACTCGCGCAGGTCGCGCTGGTGGCTGTCCGGGTCCTCGCCGGCGAGGGTGTTGGCCTCGGCCTGGGTGAGGTTGCGGATGCCCTGGTCGGTCTTGAAGTGGTACTTGACCCAGAAGTGCTCGCCGGCCTCGTTCTGCCACTGGTAGGTGTGCGAGCCGTAGCCGTTCATGTGCCGGTACGAGGCCGGGATGCCGCGGTCGCCGAACAGCCAGGTCACCTGGTGGGTGGCCTCGGGCGACAGGCCCCAGAAGTCCCAGACGTTGTCCGCCTCCTGCGAGCCGGTGTACGGGTCGCGCTTCTGGGTGTGGATGAAGTCGGGGAACTTGATGGCGTCCTTGATGAAGAACACCGGGGTGTTGTTGCCGACGAGGTCGTAGTTGCCCTCCTCGGTGTAGAACTTCAGCGCGAAGCCGCGCGGGTCGCGCACCGCGTCGGCCGCGCCGAGGTTGCCCGCCACCGTGGAGAAGCGCAGGAACGTCTCGGTCTGCTTGCCGATCTCGGAGAGGAACGCCGCCCGGGTCCAGGGCGTCACGTCCGCGGTCACGGTGAAGGTGCCGTACGCGCCGGCGCCGCGGGCGTGCACCACGCGCTCCGGGATCCGCTCGCGGTTGAAGTGCGCGAGCTTCTCGAACAGCAGCTGGTCCTGGATGAGTGCCGGGCCCCCGAGGCCCGCCGTCTCGGTGTTCTGGTTGTCGGCGACGGGGGCACCCGCCTCCGTGGTCAGGGTCGGGCGCAGCTCGTCCTGGGTCGTCATGGGAGTGCCTCCGCGGTATCCGGTCGTGATGACACGATCCTAACTTGGACTTTGTCCAAGTCAATACTGGAACCAATCTCGGAGCGTGACCTACTCTGGATGGCATGAGCGACCTGCTGGAGAGACTGCGCGCGAGAGGCTGGCGGCTGACCTCGCAGCGCCGGGTCGTGGCCGAGGTCCTGGACGGCGAGCACGTCCACCTCACCGCGGACGAGGTGCACGCCCGCGCGACGACCCGACTGCCGGAGATCAGCCGCGCCACCGTCTACAACACGCTCGGCGAACTCGTCACCCTCGGCGAGGTCCTGGAGGTCGCCGCCGACGGCCGCGCCAAGCGCTACGACCCCAACGCCCACCGCGCCCACCAGCACCTGATCTGCTCGGGCTGCGGCGCGATCCGCGACGTCCAGCCCCAGGGCGACCCGCTCGCCGCCCTCCCCGCCGCCGAGCGCTTCGGCTTCACCGTCACCGCCGCCGAGGTCACCTACCGCGGCCTGTGCCCGAACTGCCGCTCCCAGCCCGCCGGTTGCCCCTAGCCCACCGGTTGTCCCTGACCTCCCGGCTTCCCCCGGCCGCCCCGGCCGAACCGCCGCCCCCAGCCGCCCGGTTGACCCGCTACGCGCTCAACTCCGCGTTCAGCGCGCCCAGCAGCCGCCCGGCCCGCTCCGCCACCTCGGCCGGCCCGGAGTCGATCGCCCGCCGGCACCAGTTCTCCGCCTGCGTCGGCTCCCCGCGGCGCAGCGCCAGCAGTGCCAGGCGCAGCGCCGCCCGGCCGTGCCCGGCGTCGGCGGCCCGGGTGTACCAGAGCATCGCCTCGGCCTCGCTGTCCTGCCGGGCCAGCAGCAGCCCCAGGTTGAACGCGGCGCTGCGGCTGCCCGCCTCGGCGGCCCGCCGGTACCAGCTCTCGGCGATCTCCAGCGCCCCCCGCTCGGCCGCCCGCACGCCCATCCGCACCTGCGCCCGGCGGTGCCCGGCGTCGGCCGCCAGCGCGTACCAGTGCTCGGCCTCGGCGTCCGCGTCCCCGCGCCGGTCCAGCAGCGAGGCCAGCCGGAACGCGCCCTCGGCCGAGCCGCCGGCCGCCGCCTGCCGGTAGCGCTCCAGCGCCCCGGCCAGGTTGCCGCGCTGCTCCTGGACGACCGCGAGCTGCAGGGCCGCCTCGCCGTGCCCCTCGGCCGCGGCCCGCGCGTACCACTCCTGGGCCTGCTGCTGCTCGCCGCGCCCGGCGTGCAGCACGCCGAGGTTGAACGCCCCGTCCACGCTGCCGGCCTCGGCCGCCTTGGAGAACCAGGGCTGGGCACCGGACTCGTCACCGCGCTGCAGCAGCACCACGGCCAGCGCGTTGCAGGCCTCCCGGTGCCCGGCGTACGCGGCCCGGCGGTACCACTGCTCGGCCTGCTGCTCGCGGCCGGTGCCGGCGCAGAGCAGGCCGAGGTTGAAGGCGCCGTTCTGGTCGCCCGCGTCCAGCGCGGCCCGGTACCAGCGCTCGGCCGCGGCGGCCTCGCCGCGGCTCGCGTGCAGCGCCCCCAGCGCGTTGGCGGCGTTGCCGTCCCCGGCCTCGGCGGCCTCCCGCCACCACTCGGCGGCGGCCGTCAGGTCCCCGGAGTCGCGCAGCAGGAAGCCCAGCGCGCAGGCCGCGCGCGACTCCCCGTTCTGCGCGGCCTGCCGGTACCAGCGGGCCGCCTCGTCCAGCAGCGACCGGTCGGTGCGGGCCCGGTCCTCCAGCAGCACGCCCAGGCGCAGCGCGGCGCGGGCGTGGCTGCGGGCGGCGGCGGTGCGGTACCACGTCTCGGCGGTCTCCTTGTCCCCGGCGGCCTCGCGCATCCGGGCCAGCCGGTAGGAGGCCTCCCGGTGCCCGGCGTCGGCGGAGACCTTGAACCAGCGCTCGGCGCGCACGTCCCGCCGGTGCTCCATCAGGTCGCCCAGGGCGTAGGCGCCCAGCGGGTGGCCGTGGTCGGCGGCGTAGTGCAGCCAGTACTCGGCGGCCTCCTCCTCGCCCTGGTCGCGCAGTTGCAGGCCGAGCGCGTGCGCGGCCGGCGCGCTGCCGGCCACGGCGGCCTGGCGCCACCACTGCCCGGCCTCGGCCCGGTGGCCCTGCTGGTGCAGCAGCACGCCGAGGTTGTTGGCGGCGGCGCGCATCCCGGCGGCCGCGGCGGCGCGCAGGTAGGGCTCGGCGTCCTCCAGTTCGCCGCGGCGCAGCAGCAGGGTGCCGAGCCGGCAGGCGGCGTCCGGGTCGCCGCCGTCGGCGGCCTGCCGGTGGCGGGCCTCCAGCGCGGCGGACTCGCGGGCGGCGAGGGCGGTCTCGAAGCTGGTCGAGTCGAGGCCGGCCGGGTCGAGCGCGGCGCCGGCGGCCGGCTCCCCGCCGGGCTGCTCCCCGTACGCGCCGACGGCGGCGGCGAACTGACGGGTCGACACGTGGACGAGGCTGTCGGGCCCGTAGCCCGGGGTCGGGGGGCGCTCGGACAGTCCGCTGGTGCGCTGGGCGGGCAGGGCT
Source organism: Kitasatospora sp. NPDC057512 (assembly GCF_042802135.1). Taxonomy (NCBI): domain Bacteria; kingdom Bacillati; phylum Actinomycetota; class Actinomycetes; order Kitasatosporales; family Streptomycetaceae; genus Kitasatospora; species Kitasatospora sp. NPDC057512. The sequence goes on along the minus strand of NZ_JBHVET010000698.1, from coordinate 566 downwards.
CCGGGGTGGTTGGCCGTACGCTCGGCGCTCTCCGCCCAGGCGTCGGTGTCCGCCTCGGCGGCCGCCGCGGACCTGGCGCCTGACTTGCCGATCAGCCTCATGCCGACTCCCGCTCCCCCAGAGTGTCGCGGCATCGTGCCCCGGCGTGCGTCCGGGGGGACTCCCAGGGGAGGCGCCGGACCCGACGGCCGGTCAGCGGCCGCGCACCGTCCCCCATGTGTCCCATCGTCGCATCACCCAGTACCCGCGTACACCTGCCCCGGCCGAATTCCGGCGGGGCCGACCCGAAGCCGACGAAATTGCTTCGGCGCTTTGTCGATTTCCCGACACGTCAACCCCACAAACCCCATTGCCGTCCTCCTTGGCGACGGTCGATAGTACCGGAGCGGTTCCCGCCGCTTCCGGACGAGAACGGCCCGGGGACGGCGCGCGACAGTGCGGGACGGCGCGGGGCGCTGCGGGAAACACCAGAGGCCCGGAGGAAGAATCCTCCGGGCCTCTGGCCTTTGTAGCGGGGACAGGATTTGAACCTGCGACCTCTGGGTTATGAGCCCAGCGAGCTACCG
>NZ_JBHVET010000697.1:0-4601 GCF_042802135.1 Kitasatospora sp. NPDC057512 | reverse complement strand
CGGTAGAACCCCTGGAGGCCGACCGCCCGTTCGAGGCGACCGTCCACCACGTGCTTCAGGTTCCGGGTCCGGTTGCGGCGGTTGCGCCAGGTGAGCCGCTCCAGCAGCTCGCCCGGCACCGGCCGGTCGAAGCGCACCGGCGTCGCGTCCACGTGCACCGCCGAGGCGCCGCAGCCGCCGGCGCCGAGCATCCGCCAGGCCTCGTGCCCGGGGAACGCCGGGTCGTCCCAGGTCGCGGCGGCGGCGCCGCAGCAGTCGCCCCGCTCCCGGTCGACCACCCGCATCCGACTCACCACGAACACCTCGCACCGGCTGACGTGCAGCGCGTACACCTCGTCCCCGGCCCGGGCCCCCGACCAGGCGGGCAGCGAGGTGTGCACCCCGCTGAAGGCGACCGGAGGCCGGGCACCCACGTGGCCCGCCGTGCGCAGGGCTCGGCAGGTCTGCTGGGTCCAGAGGACGGTGAAGGCGTCGGGCATGCGGCGATCGTAGGAGCGGGCACGGACAACGCCGGGTCCGTCTCCCACCCCCCTACGCGCCGGCCCCGGAGAGCCAGCCGTCGACGGGGACCCGGCAGGAGTTGAGGATTCCGGCCACCATCCGGTACGTCCCAACCAGCACCAGCAGCTCCAGCAGCCGCGGCGCGGAGTAGCTGTCCGCCAGCGCCTCCCAGGTGGCCGGGGAGAGCGCGTGCCCGTCGTGCAGCTCGTCGACGGCCCGCAGCAGGACGCGGTCGGTCTCGGCCCAGTCGGGGTGGTCCGGCCCCTCCGGGACGCGGGCGATCTCGGGCCCGCTCAGCCCGGCGAGGCCGCCGAGCCGGACGTGGTGCTGCCACTCGTACGTCGAACCGGTGCGGTGTGCGGTGCGCAGAACGGCCAACTCCCGTTCGCGGGGCGGGATCGTGCCCTGGTTGAGCAGGGCGAGCAGCGGCGCCAGGCTGGTCAGCAGGTCGGGGTGGTGCCCGATGGTAGCCAGCACGTTGGGCACCGGGAAGCCCTCCAGCGGCCCGGCTCCCTCAGCCGGGAACAGCTGCCGGACGATGCCCGGCAGGCCCGCGGCCAGCGCGGTGACCTCGGCGGCGACCTCGGCCCCGGCCCGCGGGGCCAGCAGCGGGGCGGGCTCGTACGCGTCCAGGAGGCCCAGGAGTTCCATCTCGCCCGGGGTTCCGTCGCCGTTGAGTTCGCGGTGGACGGCGCCGATGTTGAGGACCAGCCGCTCGGGGTCGGCCAGGTCGGCGAGGCCGATCAGGTCCATCTCCCGTGCGGCGCGCAGCACCGGCACGCCCGCCCGGTGGGTGCGCTCGGCATGGTCGCGGACCCGCTCCAGGTAGTCGCGGAAGGAACGGACCTCGGGCTTGCCGACGACCGGCCCGTGCCCGGGCACGATCGTATCGACGTCCAGGCCGAGGATGCGGTCGCAGACGGCGATCCAGTTGCCGATCGGGCCGCTGTGGATCACCGGGTGACCGCCGATGAACAGCAGGTCCCCGGCGAACAGCACACCGGTGTCGGGCAGTTGGACCAGGATGTCGCCCTGGGTGTGGGCGGGGCCGACCTCGATCAGCCGGACGGTGCGCCGCCCGACAGCCACGTCCAGCTCGCCGGTGAAGGTCCGGTTCGGCGGGGTCGGGGTGATGCCGCCGAAGTCGAAGGTCTCCCGCATCCGCTGGACGACCTTCGGCAGCCGGAGGTCACCCGGCGCGGCGACCACCGCGTGCAGGTGGTCGGCGCGCATCTCGGCCGCGGCGGCCTCGGAGGCGATGGTCACGACGTCCGGGAGGAGCTGGTTGCCCCACCAGTGGTCGCCGTCGCTGTGGCTGTTGACCAGCGTGCCGATGGTGACGTGCGGCAGGGCGCGCGCGACGGCGTCGAGCAGCTCGCGGGTCTGCGGGACGGTGAACAGGGTGTCGACGAGCAGCGCCTCGTCGCCGGAGACGATCAGCCCGGCGTTGCTGTAGCCCCAGGAGCCGTCCGGCTGCAGGTAGGCGTAGGTGTCCGGGGCGATCTCGTGCAGGCCGAGGGTGTACGGAACGGCCATCGTCAGGCCTCCTCATTGATGGACTGGAGTACTAACATGTACTCCAGTCCATCAATGGATTCAAGTACGCTCCTCTTGTGACCACTCCTCCCAACCGACACGACCAGCGCCGCACCGCGACCCGGGAACGGCTCCTGACGGCAGCACTGGAGCTGTTCGCCACCCAGGGGTACGCGGCCACCACCTACGACCACATCGCCGAACGCGCGGACGTGGGACGCCAGACGGCCTTCAACCACTTCCGCCGCAAGGAGGACTTCGTCACCGCCTGGGTCCAGCGGCGGCACGAGGTGCTGGACCGGCGGGACGAGGCGAGCGCATCCACCGGCGACTCCGCCATCGGGGCGCTCGCCGACGCCCTGTGCACCCTCGCGGAGCTCAACGAGCGGGAGTACGCACTGGCCAAGGACCTGCACGACAGCGGAGTCCTCCACGCCGCCTTCGCCCTCGGTGCCACAACGCCGCAGGCGTTCGTCACCGCCACCACCCGGGGAGCCGAACAGGGCGAGATCCGCCCGGAGTTCGACCCGACAGCCGTCGCCGACCTGGTGTTCGACACCTACATCACGACCCTCGGCCGCTGGCTGGCCGCCGGCGCGGACCGCCCGCTCACCGACGCCCTGCTCGCCAGGCTCGACATCCTCGCCACCGGCTTCACGGCCGGCTACTGACCGCACGGGCGCGGACCCCGTCCGACGGACGGAGCCCGCGCGCGCCCGCTACCGGTACAGCCTGAACTCGCGGACGAGCGCGAGCAGGTTGATCAGAGTGCTGGCCGGAACATTGCCGAACGAGACCAGGACCTGCCCGTTCAGGACGGTCCCCCCGGGCTGGGCGGACGGCCAGAGCAGACCGAACTCGCGGCCCTCGGCCCGGAGTTCCACGATCAGGTTGGCGATCTGCCGACTGGTGAGGTGCCGGATCGCCGGATCGGCCGGCCGGATGGGGTAGGCGTTCACGCGACCAGGTCCAGCTCGAACCAGACCCGCTTCCCGAGCTTCTGCGGCTCGACACCCCAGCGGTGCATGAGCCCCTCGATCAGCTGCAACCCCCGCCCCGACTCGGCGAGCAGACCGTATTTCCGATGCTTCGGCAGCTCCGAGCTCCGGTCGGCGACGGTGACGCGGAGGGTGCTGCCGGAGTAGACGACCGTGACGACCGGCGAGGCCGTCAGCCCGTGCCGCCACGCGTTCACGACCAGCTCCATGAGCGCGAGTTCGGCGTCCCCGATGACCGGGTCGGGGTACCCGGCGCGCTCCATCGCGTCGCGCAACACCTCGCGGGACACGGTGAGGGAGGGGGAGTTGAGGTTGGGGTCACACATGGGGAATCTCCCAGCGGTGTAGAGGAAGCACACCGGAACTGCCCACGGTGCGCAGCGTGTTAACACTTTAAGTGAGCCGCCGGAAACTTTCAACACGCTCCGCTCATGCCTCTACACTCTGCGTAGAATGTCGCCTGCAAGGAGGACATGCCCCATGGGCTTCAGGAGTGGGATCAACGAGCGGCAACGCCGTCTTGGCGAGGAACTTCGCCGAGTTCGGGACGCCGCTGGCCTCTCGGCCGCCGAGGTTGGAGCGGCCTTGGGCGTCAAGGGCCCGAACGTCAGCCACATCGAGGCTGGCAGGATCGGTCTCACACTTGAGCGCCTGGAGACCTGGCTCGACCTCTGCGGGGTAACGGACCCCGAGTATCGATCCGGCCTCACTTCCCTGAGCGAAAGCTCGGGCAAGGGCTGGTGGACCTCCTTCAAGCACGACGTGATCCCGCGCGCCCTTGACCTGGCCGAGGCGGAGTCCGGCGCAGCGGCTCTGGACTGCTACGAGACCCTGCTCATTCCTGGCCTGTTGCAGACCAAGGGATACAGCGACGTCATCCATGGCTACAACGACAGGAAGGTCGAGTTCCGCCACCAACGCCAGAAGGTACTGACCGGCGAGAACGCGCCTACTCTCCGCGCAGTGATCCACGAAGCGGCCCTGCACATGATGTACGGAGGCCCCACCATCATGCGGGACCAGCTGAACCATCTGGTTGAGATGAGCCGACTCCCGAACGTGACGATCCAGATCCTCCCGTTCGACTGCACGAACTTTGCCGCGAACGACACTCCGTTCATGCTCATTCGAGGACCACACCACCGGCTTCACACGGTCTTGCTCGAACAGCCCCACGGTGGAACGTTCGTAGGAGATCCCGAGTCGGTAACCATGTATGACCAGAGGTTCAATCGCCTCAGTGGCATGGCCCTTTCTCCCCTACACGCCTCCACGCCCGCGCCGTCCACCACCTATCGTGACTCGCTGGGCTTGATCCAGCACATCCGATACAAGGTCCAAGGACGGTGACCATGCGCCAGCTCATCTGGCAGAAGTCGAGCTTCAGTGGCGACGAGGCCAACTGCATCGAGATCGCCTCTGTCGACGACCGTGTCTACATCCGCGAGTCGGACGACCCCACCACCATCGTCACCACCACCCCCACCACGCTCGCCGCCTGGCTCCACAGCGCCAGGACCGGCGAGTTCGACCACTTCGTCGAAGCCTGACCCCCCTCCCCGTGCC
>NZ_JBHVET010000696.1:0-4611 GCF_042802135.1 Kitasatospora sp. NPDC057512 | reverse complement strand
GCCGCGGGGGGCGGCCGCGCCGGCTCCGGCGCGGCCGTGCCCCGACCGGGGCCGTACCCTCGGTGCGGCCGGAATGCCCCGCCGCCCCAGTAGACTTCCGGGGTGGCCGGGCGGATCAGGGACGAAGACGTACAGGCGGTGCGCAGCGCACTGCCGATCGACGCGGTGGTCGGCGACTACGTACAGCTGACCAACGGTGGCGGTGGCGAGTACAAGGGCGTCTGCCCCTTCCACGACGAGAAGTCCGCCTCCTTCTACGTGAACCCCGCCAAGGGCGTCTTCCACTGCTTCGGCTGCCAGGAGAACGGCGACACCATCGCCTTCCTGATGAAGATCGAGCACTTCACCTTCGCCGAGGCCGTCGAGCGGATGGCCGCCCAGGCCGGCATCACCCTGCGCTACGAGGAGGGCGGCTACAGCCCCCGCCACCAGCAGGGCGAGCGCACCCGGCTGGTCGAGGCGCACAAGGTGGCCGCCGCCTGGTACCAGGAGCAGCTGGCCTCTGCGGAGGCGGAGATCGGCCGCCGGTTCCTGGCCGAGCGCGGCTTCGACGAGGAGGCCGCGAGGACCTTCGGCGTCGGCTACGCCCCCGCGGGCTGGGAGCACCTGGTCCGCTACCTGCGCGGCAAGGGCTTCACCGACAAGGAGATCCTGCTGGGCGGCCTCGCCTCGCAGGGCCAGCGCGGCGGCCTGATCGACCGCTTCCGGGGCCGGCTGGTCTGGCCGATCCGGGATATCGCGGGCGAGGTGGTCGGCTTCGGCGCCCGCCGCCTGCGCGAGGACGACAACGGCCCGAAGTACCTCAACACCCCCGAGACGCCGATCTACAAGAAGTCCCACGTGCTGTACGGGATCGACCTGGCGAAGAAGGAGATCGCCAAGTCGGGCCGCGCGGTGGTGGTCGAGGGCTACACCGACGTGATGGCCTGCCACCTGGCCGGGGTCACCTCGGCGGTGGCCACCTGCGGCACCGCCTTCGCCGAGGACCACATCAAGATCATCCGCCGGCTGTTGATGGACACGTCGCAGTACCGGGGCGAGACCGTCTTCACCTTCGACGGCGACGCGGCCGGGCAGAAGGCCGCCCTGCGCGCCTTCGAGGACGACCAGAAGTTCGCCGCCAAGACCTCCATCGCGGTCAGCCCGGGCGGCATGGACCCGTGCGAGCTGCGCCTGGCCCAGGGCGACGAGGCGGTCAAGCACCTGATCGACAACCCGGTCCCGCTGTTCGAGTTCGCGCTGACCTCGGCGGTCGCCCGGCACCGGGTGGACACCCCGGAGGGGCGCTCGGCGGCGCTGGAGGAGGCGGCCCCGATCGTCGCCAAGATCAAGGACCGCTCGATCCAGCACGAGTACGCCGTCCGCCTGGCCGGCATGCTCGGCATCCTGGACGAGCAGTTCGTCGTCCGCCGGATCTCCCAGCTGGCCCGCTGGGACCGCGAGCGCCAGCAGAACCCGCGCGGCGCGGCCGCCCAGCGCCGCCCCGAGCCGGTCCAGCCGCAGCGCGCCGCGCAGCCCGTCTACCGGCTCAACCCGCGCGACCCGGCCCAGTTCGTCGAGCGGGAGCTGCTCAAGCTGGCGCTCCAGCACCCGGACCTGGTCAGCCCGGCCTTCGACCACTACGGCGAGGACGAGTTCCCGACCCCGCCGTACACCGCCGTCCGGCAGGCCATCGCCAAGGCCGGCGGCGCCGCGTACGGGGCGACCCTGCCCGACTTCACCAGCGCGGTGCGCGAGGCGTCCCCGGACGACCAGGTGCGCTCGCTGGTCACCGAGCTGACCGTCGAGCCGGTGCGCTCGCGCCGCAAGGCGGACGCGATCTACGCGGGGGAGTTCCTGGTCAAGCTGCGCCTGCTGGCGGTGGACCGGCGGATCACCGAGGTCCGCGGCTACCTCCAGCGGCTCGGCCCCCGGGCCGGGGCCGAGCAGCTGCACGCGGTGCAGACCGAGCTGTGGCAGCTCCAGCAGTACGGCGAGCAGCTGAAGAGCCAGGGCGCGGCGGCGCTCTGACGCGCCCCGCGGCACCCTCGCCCGGATCCGGGCGCAGAAAGTCGGCGCACGAGTCTCGGCCACGGAGCGTGGCGTACCGCACACTGGAGGGCGTCCCACCTCCGTACTGCGCGGGTCCGCCAGAGTCGCGCCCGCCCCGAGGGGATGCCCGTGGAGCAAGGCGTCGTCGCAGCGACCACCACCGGTACGAGAGTGAACCCCGTCGAACCGGACGGGGAGCAGGACACCCACCACGGCCGGGCCGGGGTGGCGTCCCCGGACGGTGCCCGGATCCCCGCCCAGGGCCTGCCGGAGGGCCATCCGGACAGCCCGGACAGCCCGGACGTCGAACCCGGGTCCGGGTCCGAGGCGCGGGCCGGCGCCGAGGACCCGGACGAGCGCCGCGGGCCCGCCGACGACACCGGGCCGGCCGCCGACCTGCTGCGCCAGTACCTGCGCGAGATCGGCCGGATCCGCCTGCTCACCGCCGAGGAGGAGGTCGAGCTGGCCCGCCGGGTGGAGGCCGGCGTCTTCGCCGAGGAGCGGCTGAACGGCGACCCGCCGCCGCCTGACCCGCTGGGCGGCGAACTGGACACCCTGGTGGTGCGGGGCCGGATCGCCAAGCGCCGGCTGATCGAGGCGAACCTGCGGCTGGTCGTCTCCGTCGCCAAGCGCTACGTCGGGCGCGGGCTGACCCTGCTGGACCTGGTCCAGGAGGGCAACCTGGGCCTGATCCGCGCGGTGGAGAAGTTCGACTACACCCGCGGTTTCAAGTTCTCCACGTACGCGACCTGGTGGATCCGGCAGGCGATGAGCCGGGCCCTGGCCGACCAGGCCCGGACGATCCGGGTGCCGGTGCACGTGGTCGAGCTGATCAACCGGGTGGTCCGGGCGAAGCGCGGGCTGCTCCAGGAGCGCGGCCTGGAACCGACGGCGGCCGAGATCGCCGCCGCCCTGGAGCTGACCGAGGAGCGGGTGCGCGAGCTGCTCCGGCTGGCCCAGGAGCCGATCTCGCTGCACACCCCGGTCGGCGAGGAGGAGGACGTCGCGCTCGGGGACCTGATCGAGGACGCCGACGCCGCCTCGCCCGCCGAGTCCGCGACCTTCCTGCTGCTGCGCCAGCACCTGGAGGCCGTCCTGGCGACCCTGGGGGAGCGGGAGCGCCAGGTCGTCCAGCTCCGCTACGGGCTGGACGACGGCCGCCCGCGCACGCTGGAGGAGATCGGTGCGGTGTTCGGCGTGACGCGGGAGCGGATCCGGCAGATCGAGTCGAAGACCCTGGTCAAGCTCCGCGACCACGCCTGTGCCGAGCAGCTGCGCGGGTACCTCGACTGAGCCCGGCCCCTAGAGCGGGGTCGGCGCCGACGGGTCGGCCGGCGCGGGGTCGGCCGGTGCCGGGTCGGCCGGTGTGGCCGGGGCCGGGGTCGTGGGGGCGCCCGCCCCGGTGCCCGGCGGGGGAGAGGCGGGCCCGATCGGGATCGGGGTGGAGGCCACCACTATGGCCAGGTCGGAGACGACCGCGGTGCAGTCGTGGCCGGCCGGCTGGTAGCCGCAGACCTGGAAGGTGACGGCCGGGTCCGCCGCGTCCAGCATCGCCGAGTAGTTGTCGTAGCCCCAGTGGATGAGCGCCGTCTCGTTCTCGCCGTTGCCGTCGGTGATCGTCGCGTAGTCCTTCGGCTGGCCCTCGGTGATGGCCGCCCAGGCGGCCCGGCAGGTCTGGCTGTACCGGAGGTAGACGACCACCTTGCCGATCACCTGGGTCTGCAGGGTCCGGGCGTCCTTGCCGCAGCCGGTGGTCTTCGGGTCCTTGTGCGCGCAGCCGACGGCCTGACAGGCCGGGGCGGTGGGCCCGGGCTTGGGACCAGCGGAGGCACCGGTCGTCGTGGCGGGCCGGTCGGCCGCCGCGGCCTGCCCGTCGGGCCGGCTGATCCGGAGGCCCACCAGCACCAGCAGCAGCGCCAGCGCGGCCGCACCGGAGACCAGCGCCGCCGGGCGCCGCCACCAGACAGCGGGGGCGGGCTCGGGCTCCTGCCCGGTCACCGGCGCCTCCTCGACGGCGGCGGGTTCCCGGACGGCCTCCTCGACGGCGGGCTGCTCGACGGCGGGCTGCTCGGCGCCCGAGGGCCCGTCAGCGACGGCCGACCGCTCCACCGTCTGCCGCCACAGCGCCCGCAGCGCGGCCCCGTCGCACTCGACCGCCCCGACCAGCGCGTCCAGCGCCTGCTCGGTGACGACCCGCTTGCCGTTGAGCCAGCGCTCCCAGGACGCCCGGCTGTAGTGGGTCCGGGCGGCGAGCTCGGACAGCGACAGCCCGGCGGTGTCCTTGATGGACCGGAGCTCCTCGGCCAGGCGTCTGGCGGGCTCGGACAGCTCGTCGGGCAGCTGCTTCCAGGCGGAACCCACGGCGGCGCTCCAAACTCGAGAAACGGGGGGCGGGGAACGGGGGAGCGGCAGGGTCCCGGTCCGGGCCGTTCGGCGTCTCCGCTTCTCCAACCTGATCGGCCTGGCGTCCCAAACCCCAGGTCATGGCGCTGAGACGGACGGAAGTGTCTCACAACCCCCGGAGACGCTCGAACATCCACGTGGTCATCGTGCAGAGTTCTCTGGCCGGTGCGGTCCACC
>NZ_JBHVET010000695.1:0-4613 GCF_042802135.1 Kitasatospora sp. NPDC057512 | reverse complement strand
GCCGCACGAGCGGCACCGCCGCCTCCCGCCCCCACGCCGTCTGTGACGGTTACCCGCGATCCGTTACGGCCCCGAGGGGTGGGCCTCGCCTGAGGTGTGTAACTCCCATGCCCCGCACCACCCGCCTGGCCGGCGCGGCCGCCCTCGCGCTGGCCGCCGCCCTGACCCTCTCCGCCTGCGGCTCCTCCGGCGGCGGCTCCACCGCCGCCAAGGTCACCCGGCAGAAGGAGGACACCCCGTACCAGGGCACCAAGCTCGCCAAGAACTTCGAGAAGCCGGACCTCCAGCTGACCGACACCGCCGGCCAGCCCTTCGACCTGCGCCGGCAGACCGACGGCAAGGCCACCCTGCTGTTCTTCGGGTACACCAGCTGCCCGGACGTCTGCCCGACCACCATGGGCGACATCGGCGTCGCGATGAAGGCGCTCCCCGCGGAGGAGCGGCAGAAGGTCAACGTCGTCTTCGTCTCCACCGACCCGCAGCGCGACACCCCCCAGGTGCTGCGCACCTGGCTGGACTCGATGGGCAGCGACTTCATAGGCCTCACCGGGGACCTGGCCAAGGTGAAGACCGCCGCCAGGTCGCTCGGCATCATGATCGAGGACCCGGTCGTCAACGCGGACGGGACGGTCACCTCCACCCACGGCGCGCAGGTGCTGGCCTTCCTCCCCTCGGACGACAAGGCGCACGTGCTCTACATGAGCGGCACCGAGGAGAAGACCTACGAGCACGACCTGCCGCTGCTCGCCAAGGGGGTCGCGGCGTGACCCCGGCGCAGACCGGGACCCACCGCTTCCGCCGCAGCGCCCTGCTCGGCGCCGTCGTCGCCACAGCCCTGGGCGGCGGCGCCATCCTGGCCGCCTGCGGGACGGGCGGCGGCGCGGGCGGCCAGGACGGTGCCGCCGCCGGCCCGGCCAGGCTCAGCGTCGCCGACTCCTACATCCCGCTCCCCCCGGCCGGCGGCATGGCGGCCGGCTACCTGACCGTCCGCAACGACGGCGGGCAGGACCAGCTGCTCAAGGTGAGCAGCCCGGCCGCCGAGTCGGTCACCATGCACCGCTCGAGCGCGTCGACCATGGAGCAGGTGGACAGCCTCGACGTCCCCGCGCACGGCGCGCTGCAGCTCGCCCGGGGCGGCAACCACCTCATGATCATGGGGTGGCAGAAGGCCCCGGTCCTCGGCGACGAGCTGGAGCTGGACCTCACCTTCGCCAAGTCCGGCACCATCTCGGTCAAGGTGCCGGTCAAGGAGCTCACCTACCGCCCCGGCCAGAGTTAAGGGGACCGCCACCATGCAGTCGGCCGGCCTGGAGAAGGCCACCCACCGCCGGATCGCCGGGGTGCTCGGAGTACTCGGCGCGTTGCTCGCGCTGATGCTCGCGGGCGCCGGGCCGGCCTCCGCGCACGCCACCCTGGATTCCACCGACCCGCGGCAGAACTCGGTGGTCGCCACCGCCCCGCAGGCGGTGACGCTGACCTTCAGCGAGTCCGTCTCGCTCTCCGGCGACTCCGTCCGGGTGCTCGACCCGGCCGGCAAGGCCGTGGACACCGGCAACCCGGCGCACGCCGACGGCAAGGGCAACACCGCCCGGGTCGGGCTGCGCGACGGACTCGCCAACGGCACGTACACGGTGGCCTGGCGGGCCGTCTCGGACGACTCCCACCCGGTCGGAGGGGCGTTCACCTTCTCCATCGGCGCGCCCTCGGACACCTCGGTGTCGGCCACCGCGCTCCAGGGCGCCGAGGCCGACGGCCTGGTCGCCGCCCTGTACGGCACCGGGCGCACCGTCGCGTACGCCGCCTTCGCGCTGCTGGTCGGCGTCGCCGCCTTCGTGCTGCTCTGCTGGCCGGCCGGCACCGCCCGGCGCCGGGTGCAGCGGCTGCTGATGACCGGCTGGACGGCGCTGCTGGTCTCCACCGTCGCGGTGCTGATGCTGCGCGGCCCGTACGAGCGCGGCTCCGGGATCGGGCAGGCCTTCGACCTGTCGCTGGTGCGCGCCACGCTGGACGAGCGGATCGGCACCGCGCTGGCCGCCCGGCTGCTGCTGCTCGCGGCGGGCGGGGTGTTCCTGTCGCTGCTGGTCGGGCAGTTGGGGCAGCCGCCGCGGCCGGTCGTGCCGAAGCCGCGGGACGAGGAGGAGGCCGGCCCCGACGGCCGTACGGGCTCCGGGGCCTCCGCCGCCTCGGAGGACGACGCCGAGGCCGCCGAGCTGCGCGAGCTGGAGCAGCGGGTCGCCGAACGGCCGCAGCGCGAGGCCCGGCTCGGCCTCGGCGTGGCCGGGCTGGTGCTGGCCGTCGCCCTCTCGGCGACCTGGGTCGGCGCCGACCACGCCTCGGTGGGCATCCAGGTCTGGCTGGCGCTGCCGCTCGGCATCCTGCACCTGATCGCGATGGCGCTCTGGCTGGGCGGGCTGACCGCGCTGCTGGTCGCGCTGCGCGAGGGCGTCGGCGCCGAGGTGGCGGACCGCTTCTCGAAGATCGCCTTCGGCTCGGTGGCCGTCCTGGCCGGGACCGGGATCTACCAGTCCTGGCGGGGCCTGGGCAGCTGGGGCGCGCTGACCGGCACCGAGTACGGGCGGCTGCTGCTGGTGAAGAGCGGCTGCGTGGTCGCGATGCTCGGCGTCGCCTGGATCTCCCGCTCCTGGCTGGCCAGGCTGCGCTCGGCCCCGGACGAGGCGGTCGAGGTCGCCCCGGCCGAGCTGCCGGAGCCGGTCGCCGTGGCGGCGCAGCAGAGCGAGGACCCGGTCCGGCAGGCGCAGCTGGAGCGCCAGCGGGCCGCGCTGCGGAGCGCCGGACGCGACCGTGGGCTGACCCCGACCCGGGCCGGGCTGCGCCGCTCGGTGCTGGTCGAGGCGCTGGTCGCGGTGGCGGTGCTGGTGGTCACCACGATGCTCACCAACTCCCCGCCCGGACGGGTGGCGGGCGAGGTCAAGGCCGGGGCGGCCGCCGCTCCGGCGGCCGGCGGGGCCGCGGCGGCGCCGCAGACCGAGCCGGGCCGCACCGTCGACCTCAGGCTCCCGTACGACACCAAGGGCCGGACGCCGAACGCCAAGGGCACCGCGACCGTCACCCTCAACCCGGCCCGGACCGGGCCGAACGAGGTGAAGCTCGCGCTGGACGGCGCGGACGGGCAGCCGGTGGACGTCCCCGAGGTGGAGCTGGCCTTCACCCTGCCGGACCGCGACCTCGGCCCGCTGCCGGTCGCGCTCACCCCGGAGGGCACCGGCCGCTGGAGCGGCACCGCGCAGCTGCCGCTGGCGGGCACCTGGGTGGTGTCGGTGCAGATCCGCTCCTCCGACATCGACCAGACCACCCCGACCCAGCAGTTCAAGATCGGATGAGCGGGGTGACCGACATGTCGACGGACCACGCTCCGACGGATCACGGCCCGACGGGCCACGGCTCCGCGGACCACGGCTCGGCAGGGCCCGCGGGCTTCACCCGGCGGGCGCTGCTCGGCACCGCCGGGGCCGGGCTGCTGGCCGGGGCCGGCGCGGGCGTCGCCGGAGCGGTCGCCTACGACCGCCCCGACCGGAGCGCCCGGGCCGCGGCCGGCCCGGGCGGCGCGCTGGGCGCGGCCCGGCTGCCGTTCCGCGGCGAGCACCAGGCCGGGATCACCGACCCGCCGCAGGCCAGGGTCCAGCTGGCCGCCTTCGACCTGGCCGAGGGCGTCGGCCGGGACGGGCTGCGCACCCTGCTCCAGCGCTGGACCAAGGCGGCCGACCGGCTGACCGCCGGGGAGCCCTCCGAGGAGTTCGACAACCAGGTCGCGCTGGACGCCGGGCCCTGCTCGCTCACCGTCACGGTCGGCTTCGGCGCCGCGCTGTTCGACAAGGCCGGGCTGGCCGACCGCCACCCGCCCGGGCTCGCACCGCTGCCCGCCTTCCCCGGCGACGCGCTCGACCCGGCCCGCGGCGACGGCGACCTGTTCGTCCAGATCGGCGCGGACGACGCCCTGGTCGCGGTGCACGCCCTGCGGGTGCTCCAGCGGCTGGCGGCCGGCACGGCGGCGCTGCGCTGGCAGTCGGCCGGCTTCGCCCGCACCCCCGGCGCCGCCGCCCAGCCGGTGACCGGACGCAACCTGATGGGCCAGATCGACGGCACCAACAATCCCCGGCCGGACGAGGAGGGGTTCGCCGCCAAGGTGTTCTGTACCGCCGGCGGCGACCAGCCGGCCTGGCTGGCCGGCGGCTCGTACCTGGTGTTCCGGCGGATCCGGATGCTGCTGGACAACTGGGAGGCGCTGCCGGTGGACCGGCAGGAGCGGGTGATCGGGCGGCGCAAGTCGGACGGCGCCCCGCTCGGCGCGCCCGCCGGGGCCGGTGAGCGCTCCCCGGTCGACCTCGCCGCGCAGGGCCCGGACGGCACCCTGGCGATCCCCGCCGACGCGCACATCCGGGTCGCCGCCCCGGCGGCCAACGGCGGGGCGGCGATGCTGCGGCGCGGCTTCTCGTACCACGACGGGCTGCTGCCGGACGGCTCACCGGACGCCGGGCTCCTCTTCCTCGCCTTCCAGAACGACCCGGGCAGGGGCTTCACCCCGGTGCAGCGCAAGCTCTCCCGGGGCGACGGCCTCTCCCGCTTCCTGCGGCACGAGGCGAGCGGCCTGTACG
>NZ_JBHVET010000694.1:0-4625 GCF_042802135.1 Kitasatospora sp. NPDC057512 | reverse complement strand
CGACCTCGCCGCCGCCTACGCGGCGCGGACGGCCGGAACCGCGCCGCGACAGACGCCGCTGCCCGTCCAGTACGCCGACTACGCGCTCTGGCAGCGCGACCTGCTCGGCGACGAGGCCGACGAGGAGAGCCTCTTCTCCCGCCAACTCGCCTACTGGAACGAGACCCTGGCCGGAATGCCGGAGGAGCTGGCGCTCCCGGCGGACCGCCCCAGGGGCGCCGCCGCCAGCCACCAGGGCGACCGGGTGGCGCAGCTGCTCGACGTCGAACTCCACCGTGCGCTGCGGACCCTGGCGCGCGAGCAGCGGGTGACGATGTTCATGGCCATCCAGGCCGCCTTCGCCGCCCTGCTCACCCGGCTCGGCGCGGGCACCGACGTGCCGATCGGCTCCGTGGTGGCCGGGCGCTCCGACGAGGCGCTGGACGAACTGGTCGGCTTCTTCGTCAACACCCTGGTGCTGCGCACCGACACCTCGGGCAACCCGAGCTTCACCGAACTGCTGGCCCGGGTCCGGGAGACCGACCTCGGCGCCTACGCCCACCAGGACGTGCCGTTCGAGCGTCTGGTCGAGGAGCTCAACCCGGCCCGCTCCCTGGCCCGGCACCCGCTCTTCCAGGTCGCGATGGTGCTCCAGAACAACGAGCAGGCCGACGCGTCCTCGGCCGGACTGTGGAACGGGGTGCTGCCGGCCGCCACCGGGGTCGCCAAGTTCGACCTCAACGTGACCGCCCAGGAGCTCTTCGGCCCGGACGGTGAGCCCGCCGGGATCGACTTCGCGCTCGACTACGCGACGGACCTGTTCGACCAGGAGACGGCCGAGGCGATCGTCCGCCACTTCGCCCACCTGCTGGCGGCGGCCGTCGAGCGGCCGGACACCCGGATCGGGGCACTGCCGGTGGTGAGCCCGGAGGAGCGGGCCGAACTGCTGGACGGTGCCACGCCGTTGGCTTCGGAGGTGCCGCTGCTTTCGGCGGTGTTCGAGGAGCGGGCGGCGGCCACGCCGGAGGCGGTGGCGCTGGTGTGCGGCGAGGAGGCGCTGACGTACCGGGAGTTGGACGCGCGGGCGAACCGGCTCGCGGGCCGGCTGATCGGTGCCGGGGTGACGCCGGGGGCGATGGTGGCGCTGGCGCTGCCGCGCTCGGTGGAGTCGGTGGTCGGGCTGCTCGCGGTGCTCAAGGCGGGCGGTGCCTATCTGCCGCTGGACGCCGAGTACCCGGCGGAGCGGACCGGGCACATCCTGGCGGACGCCGAGCCCGCGTTGGTGCTGACCGATGACCGCTGGCCGCTGCCGGAACTGCTTTTTGAGCTGCCGGTGTTGGACGTCACGGACGTTCCCGGACCGGTGGAGTTCACCAGGCCCGTTCTGCGTGGGGCGGACGCGGCGTACGTGATCCACACGTCGGGTTCGACCGGTCGTCCGAAGGGTGTGGTGGTTTCGCACGGGAGCCTTGCCGCTCTGCTGGCGGGCCATCGGGCGACGCTGGTCGCGGACGCGGAGGCGGCGCACGGTCGGCTGCGGGTGGCGTTGACGGCTTCGCTGTGCTTCGACGCCTCGTGGGAGGTGGTGCTGTGGATGGTCGCCGGGCACGAGCTGCACCTGATCGGTGACGAGGTGCGCCGCGACGCCCGGCAGTTGGTCCGCCACGTTCGCGCGGTCGGGCTGGACGCACTGCACGTGACCCCGTCGTACGCCGAGCAGCTGGTCGAGGAGGGGCTGCTGGAGGAGCCGGCGCCGAAGCTGCTGCTGCTCGGTGGCGAGGCGATCGGGCAGGGCCTGTGGTCCAGGTTGTGCGCGGCTCCGCTGACCGTCGGCCACAGCATGTACGGGCCGACCGAGTCCACCGTGCACGCCCTCACCCGGCCGCTCGACGGTGCGGACCGGCCGGTGCTGGGCCGGGCCGTCGCGGGGACGGCCGGGTACGTGCTGGACGAGCACCTGAACCCGGTCCCGGCCGGGGTGGCGGGGGAGTTGTACCTGGCGGGTGCCGGGCTGGCCCGGGGGTACCTCAACCGGCCGGCCCTGACCGCCGAGCGGTTCGTGGCCAGCCCGTTCGTGGCGGGTGAGCGGATGTACCGCACCGGTGACCTGGTGCGCCGGGCCCGTGACGGTGAGCTGGAGTACCTGGGCCGGACCGACGACCAGGTGAAGATCCGTGGTTTCCGGATCGAACTGGGTGAGATCGAGGCCGTGCTGGCTGCTCACCCGGCCGTGCGTCAGGCCGTGGTGACGGTTCGGGAGAGTGAGGACGGGGACCGTCGGCTGATCGCCTACTGCGCGGTGGCCGAGGATGTGACCCCCGAGCTCGGTAGCGTGCTGCGCCGGTTCGTGGCCGAGTCGCTGCCCGGCTACATGGTTCCGGCTGCCGTGGTAACGCTCGACGCCCTTCCGCTGACCGCCAACGGCAAGCTGGACCGGACCGCGCTCCCGGCCCCCGACTTCGCCGCACTGGCCGGCGGTCGGGCGGCCCGTACGCCGCAGGAGGAGATCCTGTGCGGCCTGTTCGCCGAGGTGCTCGGGCTGGACGCGGTCGGGGTGGAGGACGACTTCTTCGCGCTGGGTGGGCACTCGTTGCTCGCGACCCGGTTGCTCAGCCGGGTCCGTTCGACACTCGACGCGGAGCTGGCCGTGCGGGACGTGTTCGAGGCGCCGACGCCGGCCGGGCTGGCCGTCCGCCTGGGTTCGGGGGCGGAGCGTCTCGCGCTGACCGCCCGTACTGAGCGGCCGGAGCGGGTGCCGCTGTCCTTCGCCCAGCAGCGGCTCTGGTTGATCGACCGGATGGAGGGGCCGAGCGCGGTGTACAACCTGCCGCTGGTGCTCCGGGTGGCGGGCGAGCTGGACACCGACGCCCTCGGCTCCGCGCTCGGCGACCTGGTCGCCCGGCACGAGGTCCTGCGCACGCTGATGGTGGAGACCGACGGGGAACCGCACCAGCTGATCCTGCCGGTCGGGGCGGCTTCGGTGCCCTTCGAGGTCCGGGACTGCCCGGCCGACGAGGTCGGCGCGTCCGTCGACGCGGCCACCCGCCGGCCCTTCGACCTGGCGGCCGAACTTCCGGTGCGGGCCCAGCTGTTGCGGGTCGATGCCGAGGAGCACGTGCTGGTCCTGGTGCTGCACCACATCGCGGGTGACGGTTGGTCGATGGGTCCGCTGTTGCGTGATCTCGCCGCCGCCTATGCGGCGCGGACGGCGGGTGCCGTGCCGGGGTGGGCGCCGCTTCCGGTTCAGTACGCCGACTACGCGCTCTGGCAGCGTGAGCTGCTCGGCGACGAGCACGACCCCGAGAGCCTGCTCGCCAGCCAACTCGACTACTGGCGCGAGGCCTTGGCCGGGCTGCCGGAGGAGCTGGTACTGCCGGCGGACCGTCCGCGGGGTGCCGTCGCCAGCCATCGGGGTGACCGGGTGGTGCTTCCGTTGGGGGCCGAACTGCACCGTGCGCTGGTGGTGTTGGCGCGTGAGCAGCGGGTGACGATGTTCATGACGGCGCAGGCGGCCCTGGCGGCTCTGTTGACCCGGCTCGGTGCCGGGACGGACATTCCGATCGGTTCGGTGACGGCGGGGCGTTCGGACGAGGCGGTGGACCAGTTGGTCGGGTTCTTCGTCAACACCCTGGTGTTGCGCACGGACACGTCGGGCAATCCGAGTTTCACGGAGTTGCTGGGCCGGGTCCGGGAGACGCAGCTCGATGCCCATGCGCACCAGGACGTGCCGTTCGAGCGTCTGGTCGAGGAGCTCAACCCGGCCCGTTCGCTGGCTCGGCACCCGCTGTTCCAGGTGATGCTGGTTCTTCAGGGCGGTGGCGACACGGCGCCGCTGGACGCGGCCGGGCTGGATGTCTCGGTCGAGCCGTCCGGTCGTGCGGTCGCCAAGTTCGACCTGAGTGTCGGCATCGGCGAGTCCTTCGGCCCGGACGGCGCACCGGCCGGTCTGGAGTGCGTGATCGACTTCGCGACGGACCTCTTCGACCGCGAGACGGTCGAGGCGATCGCCGCTCGGTTCGGCCGGCTGCTGGCCGCCGTCGCGGCCGGTCCGGATCTGCCGATCGGCAGGGCGGAGCTGCTGTCCCCGGAGGAGCGAGCCGAACTGCTGGGCGGTGCCAAGCCGTTGGCTTCGGAGGTGCCGCTGCTTCCGGCGGTGTTCGAGGAGCAGGCGGCGTCCACGCCGGAGGCGGTGGCGCTGGTGTGCGGCGAGGAGGCGCTGACGTACGGGGAGTTGGACGCGCGGTCCTCCCGGCTGGCGAACCGGCTGGTCGGTGCCGGGGTGACGCCGGGGGCGGTGGTGGCGTTGGCGCTGCCGCGCTCGGTGGAGTCGGTGGTCGGGCTGCTGGCGGTGCTCAAGGCGGGCGGGGTGTACCTGCCGCTGGACGCCGGGTACCCGGCGGAGCGTACGGCCTACACCCTGGCGGACGCCGAGCCCGTTCTCGTGCTGACCGACGGCCGCTGGCCGCTGCCCGAACTGCTGGCCGATCTGCCGGTGTTGGACGTCACGGACGTTCCGGGATCGGCGGAGTTCACCGGGCCCGTCCTGGACGGGGCGGACGCGGCGTACGTGATCTACACCTCCGGCTCGACCGGCCGCCCCAAGGGCGTGGTGGTCTCGCACGGCAGTCTCGCCGCTCTGCTGGCCG
>NZ_JBHVET010000693.1:0-4629 GCF_042802135.1 Kitasatospora sp. NPDC057512 | reverse complement strand
GCCCCTGCCGGTCGAGTCACGACGGCCGAGCCCTGGACGGGCGGACTGCGGATGGCCCGCGCGAAGGTTCCGCGCGGGCCATCGTTCGTTCCTGACGAGATGTCAGCGAAGGCTGCTGTCCATCGAGTTGAGCATGGTGCCGGAGGCGTCGTCGTTCTCCAGGGAGAAGGCGAACAGCCCGCCCAGGCCCTTGGCCTTGGCGTAGGCCCCGCGCGCCTGGACGGCCTGCGGGGTGTCACCGGTCCAGAAGTTGGTGCCGTCGTAGACCCAGCTGCTCTCGGTGACCGGGTCCCAGTGGGTCTGGGCCGCGGTCGGGTTGAGCTCCTTCCAGGCGGCCAGGCCGGCCTCCTGGCTCAGCGGCTTCTTGGCCGTCGGGCCGGTCGCGCTCTGGTACAGGCCGTAGTTGGAGCCGGCCGGGACGCCGGTCCAGCCGCGCCAGTAGAACGGGATGCCGAGCACGATCTTGTTCGCCGGGAAGCCGCCGGGGATGCCGTACTCGGGCAGGCCGGTGGTGTACGCGGCGAGCGTGGTGTCCACGTTGTACTTGCGGGTGCCCGGAGTGATCGGCGTGGTCGGGTCGGCCGGGCTGTCGTGCAGCGGGTCCTGGTGGTTGGTCGGGCCGGTGGCGTCCCACGCGCCGTGCATGTCGTAGGACATCACGTCGGCGTAGTCCAGGTAGGCGCCGATCTTGTCGGTCTCCAGCTGGGCGACCTTGTCCTGGCCGCTGGGCAGCGCGGCGGTCAGCAGGTAGCGCTTGCCCTGGGCGGCGCCGAGGGCGTCCAGCTGGGTGCGGAACTCCTTGAGCAGCAGGGTGTAGTTCTGCTTGTCGGCCGCGGAGTAGTGGTTGCCGGTGTGGCCGCCGGCCGAGCCCGGGTACTCCCAGTCGAGGTCGACGCCGTCGAAGAGGCCCGCCGCCGAGGCCGCGCCGCCGGAGGCGTCACCGGCCACGCCGGTCGGCAGGTTCCCCTTGAGGAACATGTCGACGCACGAGGAGACGAAGGCCTTGCGGGAGGAGTCGGTGGCCGCCGCGTCGGAGAAGTACTTGGAGTACGTCCAGCCGCCGATCGAGATGGTGAACCGCAGGTTGGGGTACTTGGCCTTCAGCTGGCGCAGCTGGTTGAAGTTGCCCTTGAGCGGCTGCTCCCAGGTGTCGCTGCTGCCGTCCACGCTGGTGGCGGAACTGTAGTCGGCCTGGTAGTCGGCGTAGGCGTCGCCCGCGCCGTCCCCGGCGTTCGGGTTGGACTCGTTGGCCGAGTCGGAGGCCTTCACCGCCTGGAAGCAGGTGAACTTCGTCGGGTCGATGTTGGCGAACGCGTAGTGGACGACGTCCAGCTTGCCCGCCGCGCCGCTGGTGTCGACGTTCTTGGCGTTGTACGCGTTCTCGTAGACGCCCCACTGGTCGAAGTAGGCCGAGCGGACCGGCTGCTGGGCGGGGGCGGCCGCGGTCGTGGTGCTCACCGGCGCGGACTGGGCGGAGGCGTGGCCGCCGGAGTAGCCCTGGACGCTGAAGGTGTAGCTCCTGCCCGGCAGCAGCGAGCTGACCGCGACGGAGGTGCCCATCGAGGTGGCGACCAGCTGGCCGTTGGACCACACCTTGTAGGCCACCGGGCCGTCACCGCTGGTGAGGGTGGACGGCTGCCAGGTGAGCACCACCGCGTTGGAGGTGGTCCTGGTGACCGCGAAGCCGGTCGGGGTGGTGACCTTGCCGTCCCCGGCCGGGCCGCTCGCGGTGGCCGTCGGGGTCGGAGTGGTGGTCGTGGGGGTGCCCGTCGGGCTGCCGGTCGCCGTCGGGCTTCCGGTGGCCGTGGGACTTCCGGTCGCGGTGGGGCTCGCGGTGGCCGTCGGGCTGGCCGTGGCGGTCGGGCTGCCGGTGGCCGTCGGGCTGGCGGACGAGGTGGGGCCGGCCGGGCCGGTCAGCGTGAGGTCGTCCGCGTAGTAGGTGCCGGTGCCGTACCAGCCGTGGGTGAAGACCGTGACGGAGGTGGTGGTGGCACCGGTGGTGAAGGTGGTGCTCAGCTGGTTCCAGCCGGTCGCGCCCGGCGTCCAGGCCGAGGAGTTGACGCCGGTGCCGGTGGCGCCCAGGTAGACGTAGCTGCCCTGGACCCAGCCGGCCAGGGTGTACGTGGTGTTCGGCTGGACGGTGACGGTCTGCTGGCACTGCGCGGTGTCGCCGGCCGAGGCGGCGCCGCTGAGCGCGCGGCTCCCGCCGTGCACCGGGGCGGTGACGACCGAGCCGTTGGAGCAGGTCCAGCCGGCCAGGGTGCCGGTCTCGAAGTCGCCGTTGGCCAGCAGGTTGACCGGGGCGGCCGAGGCGGAACCGAAGGTGAGGGCGATGGCGGCGCCGCTGGTGGTCAGCGTGGCGGCCAGGGCCAGTGCGGTGGCTCTTCTGCGCTGGGCGGCCCGGCGGTCGGCGCGCTCCCCGGCGGGGTGGGCGGGCCGTGCGGGCAGGACGCGGTCGTGCATGCGGTGGGTCCTCCGGATGTGTGGGGGGTTCCGGCGGTGCGGTG
Organism: Kitasatospora sp. NPDC057512; assembly: GCF_042802135.1. Classification (NCBI taxonomy): domain Bacteria; kingdom Bacillati; phylum Actinomycetota; class Actinomycetes; order Kitasatosporales; family Streptomycetaceae; genus Kitasatospora; species Kitasatospora sp. NPDC057512. The sequence goes on along the minus strand of NZ_JBHVET010000693.1, from coordinate 2,122 downwards.
GCCCGGACGGGCCGAGGGGAGCCGGCCCGGGCGCGGTGGGGGCGCGCGGGCTGGTGACGCGTGCTGACGAGCGGTGTGCGGACGCGACGGGTGGCCGACCCGTGCACGTCACGACTGAACAGATTGGACTGGACCAATATTCGCCGTCAAGGGTGTCCGCCCGCTGGACCGTTCCCTGCCGGGGCGGCGGCGGCCCGGTAGGTTGGCCGGTACGAACAGGCCCGTCGAACGGAGGAGGCGCGATGGACAGCCAGGACTGGGACGACCGCTACGCCGCGAGCGAGCTGGTGTGGGGTGCCGCGCCCAACCGGTGGGTGGTCCGCGAACTGGCCGGGCGCACTCCCGGCCACGCGCTGGACCTGGCCGCCGGAGAGGGCCGCAACGCGATCTGGCTGGCCGCCCAGGGCTGGGAGGTCACCGGACTGGACTTCTCCGCCGTCGCCCTGGAGCGCGCCGAACGGCTCACCGCCGAGCTGCCCGACGAGGTCGCCGACCGGCTCACCTGGCGCCACGGCGACGCCCGCGCCTACGAGGCCCCCGCCGCCGGCTACGACCTCGTCCTGGTCGCCTACCTGCAGCTCCCCGCCGCGGACCGCCGGGCCGCGCTGCGCCGCGCCGCCGACGCGCTGACCCCGGGCGGCACCCTGCTGGTCATCGGGCACGACCTGAGCAACCTCACCGAGGGCGTCGGCGGCCCGCAGGACCCGGCCGTGCTCTTCACCCCGGAGGACGTCCTCGCCGACCTCGCCGACCTCGGGCTGCGCACCGTCCGCGCCGAGCGGGTGCACCGGACGGTCGGCGGCGAGCCGGGCCACAAGGGCGGTTCGGGCGCGGAGAGCGGCGAGGGCGCCGAGGCGAACGAGGGCGGCCGGGTCGCGGTGGACGCGCTGGTGCGGCTCGAACGGAGCGGCGGGTGACGGGCGGGGGCGTCGGCGGGGTCCGCCGGACGGCTGTGTCCTGATCCGCCCGGCGGCGCACGATAGTTGACGATGCGTCAACTAGCTTGTGAGGCATGAGGACTCGCATGCTCCCGGCGGTCTTGGCTGCCGCCGTGCTCCTGGCCGGTTGCGGCGGCTCGGGCTCCGGTTCCGAGGAGGAGCCGGCGCCCGGACCGACGGGTGCGCCACCGACCAGCGCCCCACCGACCGGCGGGGCCTCGACCGGCACCTCCCCGAGCGGGGCCGAGCGCCGTGCCGACGGTGCCCGGCTGCTCTACCGCGCCGGGGGCGGCCGCAGCGCGCAGAACCCGGCCTTCGCCCCGGACGGCCGCTCGGTGCTGCTGACCGAGTTCAGCGGGGGCTACAACAAGGGCGCCGCCGCCCTCGGCATCCTGCCGTTGGACGGCGGCGCGCCGCGCACGGTGTTGGAGGATCCCGACAAGGCGGCCGTCAACCTCCCCGGCAGCAGCTGGAACGCCGCCGCCGACGCCTTCGCCTTCGCCACCGACCGGGAGTCCGGGCACGACGAGGTCTGGCTGATGAAGCCGGGCGGCGCCCCCGAGCGGGTGACCGACCACGCCGACGGCAGCGGGTACAGCGAGCCGAGCTTCTCCCCGGACGGCGAGTGGATCGTCTTCCAGCAGAGCTGGGAGCCGGAGCACGCCGCGGTCCACGGCGACGCGGCCGAGCAGGACTCGCTCTGGAAGGTCCGCCGCGGCGGCGGCGCGCCCGTCCTGCTGGTGGACGGCCGGGGCACCGGATCCGACAACCGGCAGCCGAACTGGTCCCCGAAGGGCGACCGGATCGTCTTCCAGCGGCGGAGCGCGGGCCGCGAGGACTGGTCGCTGTGGACGGTGGACGCGGACGGCGGCGGACTGCGGAGGGTCACCGACGCGCCGGGCGAGCACACCGACCCGAGCTGGTCCCCGGACGGCCGCTTCCTGGTCTTCTCCTCCAACCTGGGCGACCTGCCGAACGCCCAGGTCTTCGTGGTGGACGCGGGTGGCGGCACTCCCGTCCGGGTGACCCGCGACGACACCGCCTACGACGGCGCGCCGAGCTGGTCCCCGGACGGGCAGTGGATCGCCTTCGAGTCCGCCCCGGGCGGCGAGGCCAACCCCGCCGCCCTCTGGCGCATCCAGGCGCCTTCCCACTAACCGACGGTGATCGTCACCACCGAGTAC
>NZ_JBHVET010000692.1:0-4638 GCF_042802135.1 Kitasatospora sp. NPDC057512 | reverse complement strand
GATGGCGCTGAGGTGCACGATGTTGCCGGACGCGGACGCCGCGATGTCCTGCGCGGTGAACGCGTTCGACCCGGCCGTCGACCAGGAGCCCCAGGCGCCGGCGCAGTAGTCGCCGTCGAGCTCGTTGACCCGGTTGTTGCTGTCGATGGCGAAGATGTGGTTGACGTTGGTGGACGTCGAAGCACTGGCGACCCGCTTGAAGTTGCCGCCGTGGTCCGTCCACCCGTTCCACCGACCGGCCTCGTAATCGCCGTCGGAGTTGTACAGGTGTCCGTCGGCACCGACCACCACCAGGTGGACGGTGTGGTTGAACGAGGAGGCGGTGATGGAGACGGCCGGCGAGGGGAGTGCCCCGATGTTCGGCTGGAACCAGCCCGACCACTGCTTGTTGCCGTAGTCGCCGTCCTTCTCGTACACCTGGCCGTCACGGCCGATGGCGAAGATCCGGTTCACCGAGAATGTTGCCGCGCTTGTCACCTCCTTGATCCCCGAGGCCTCCAGGCTGCTCCAGCCGCTCCACGAGCCCGCGGAGAAGTCGCCCTCGGTGTTGTGCAGGCTGCCGTCCGGTGCCAGGTTCACCAGGCGGACCGTGTTGGCCGGCTGCGGGGACTGCGCGGCGCGGCCGGTGTACCAGCCGGCGTTGTACGCCTGGTCGAGTGGCGCCAGGAAGTTCTGACCCAGCAGGGCGTAGCCGGCGTCGTTCGGGTGCAGGCCGTCCGACATCTGCACGGGCTTGGTGGCCGTGCCCTGGCCGGACGGAACCAGCGCCGGAGCGGCGACGTACCTGAAGTGCCTGCCCGCCTGCTGCTCGGTGGCCTCCAGGCGCTGGAGGGCGGCGTTGTAGTCCGGGATGTTCCTCGCCATGTCCGGCATGGGGCTGTTCATGCCGGACATGGTGGGAACCAGTCCCTGCATGATGACGGTGACGCCGGGCTGGTCCGCGAAGATCCGGTTCACCAGCCGCTCCGCCTTGGCGGCGGTGTCCGAGCCGCCGGCGTACTGGTTGAGGTCGTTGGCGCCGATGTGCAGCAGCACGACATCCGGGTGGGTGGCCGCCAGCCACCCGTCGATGTTGTTGCTGATCTGGTCGACCGTGAATCCCGGATGGCCTTCGTTCGCCGGGTCGGCCATCACGCCGTTCTGCTGCGAGCCGACGTAGTCGATGGCGAAGCGCCCTTCGGCGGCGACCAGGTTCTGCAGGGGCCCCCGGTAGCCGTTGCCGGTGCAGCTGTTCCGGCCGTAGGTGATCGAGTCGCCCAGCGGCAGGACCCGGACCGTCGGTTGGGCTGCCGTCGGGCTGGTGGTCGAGGCGCTCGCGGGGGCGGGGGCCGCGGCGATTCCTGCCGCGGCCAGCAGAACGGTGGCCGCGGCGAGGGCGGTGGGACGGGTCATGACATTCTCCGGATCTGGCACACCAAAGGTGGGTGGCGTGGGCCGTACGCGGGACCCGTACGGCGGATGCTGCCCGGCACGGACACTGCGCCCGGTGGCCCGCACGAGGGTCGGGCGCACCGGGCGCGGTGGGGGTGGCGGTCACGGCATCGCCGTGCGTGGGCTCTTCGGTCAGCGGGTGAAGGCGGCGGTGACGCCGATGGAGTCGGCGCCGGTGGCGGCCTGGTTCCAGGAGCTCCAGCGGCCGGCGTTGTAGTCGCCGTCGATCTCCTGGAGGCGGTTGTTGCCGTCGACGGCGAAGATGTGGTTCACGTTGTTGGCGGCGGCGCTGGCGATGCGCTTGAGGCCGGACCCGGGCATCTTGGTCCAGCCGTTCCACTGGCCGCGGTTGAAGTCGCCGTCGGTGTTCGACCAGCTGCCGTCCGGTGCGATGGCGCTGAGGTGCACGATGTTGCCGGACGCGGACGCCGCGATGTCCTGCGCGGTGAACGCGTTCGACCCGGCCGTCGACCAGGAGCCCCAGGAGCCGGCTGCGTAGTCCGCGTCGAGCTCGTTGATCCGGTTGTTGCTGTCGATGGCGAAGATGTGGTTGACGTTGGTGGACGTCGAAGCACTGGCGACCCGCTTGAAGTTGCCGCCGTGGTCCGTCCACCCGTTCCACCGGCCGGCCGTGAAGTCACCGTCGGAGTTGTAGAGATGCCCGTTCGCGCCCACGGCGACCAGGTGCACCACGTTGCCGAACGACGACGCGCTGATCGCCACGGCAGAGGTCGGCAGGTCCCCGGTCGCCGGGTGGAACCAGCCCGACCACTGACCGTTCCCGTAGTCGCCGTCCTTCTCGTAGATCTGGCCGTCGTCGGTGATCGCGAAGATCCGGTTCACGGAACCGGTGGCCGCGCTGGTCACCTCCCTGACCCCGTAGGCACCCATGTCGCTCCACGAGCTCCACTTGCCCGCCGAGAAGTCACCCTCGGCGTTCTGCAGCCTGCCGTCCGGCCGCAGGTCCACCAACCGCACCGTGTTCGGCACGGGGGGAGGCGACCCGACAGGAGCCTCCATGAAACGGAACTGCTTGGAGTCCCCGGTCCACCCCGGCATGCAGGCGGACTGGCCGGAGATCGCCTGCACGTAGCAACCCTTGCCGGTGTTGTAGAGGCTGGTGTAGTCGCCCCTGAGCGACGCGTACTTCCACCCCTGGTCGGTGTAGTTCCAACCCGTGTCACCTTCGGCCTTGCACCCCGTGGTGTACACGTCACCGTAATTGCCCACGGTCAGACAGAGGCTGTACGTACCGGCGCCCACCAGGGCGAGCATGTTCGTGATGTTGGCCCAGTGCTGCGTGGGCTTGGTCCCACAAGGGGCTTCGTAGACGGGGTGGATGGCGGACGGCGTGTCGACCGTCCCGGTCAGGCACAGGCCGGTCGCCTTGTTCTGGATTTGGTACCCGCCCACGGCCGCTGACGCCGGGGTGCCGGCGGCGACGGTGACACCGACGGCCAGGGCGACGGCACTGATGAAGGCGAGGAGCCTGGATATCTTTTGCATGAGTCCTCTCGGATGACGGGCGAACGGCCCGTCCGTTGACACGAATACAGGCGTGTCGGTGAGTGCCTTCGCCAAGGGAGCCGCGGATACGTCAGCGCGGGCCCTGCGGGGCGCGAGGGAGTCTATGGCGCGGACATCGCTGTGGACATGCAAGATATTTCACATGTGTGGAAGCGTGTCGCGGCTGGCTGTCCCTCCATCACAACTGGTACGGAGACGATGTGGTGTTCACGAGTGCGGGAACCATCGTTCGCCGGGCGTGGCGGGCTGCACCGAGAAACGCAGTGAGGTCGTGGACTTCCACCTCTACCTCGCCACCGCCCTCGTCACGCTCCGCGTGCTCACCCGACGAGCGACCAAGCGTTACCGGCGAGACAGGCCCCACCACCCGATGCCTGAAGCGGATCAAGCCGGGAGGCCTGATCGACTTCACCTGCCGCGGTCGAGTTGCCTGACCCGCCGGCCGAGGGCGGGGGGAAATCCGGTTGCCGCGGGCCGCTGTCCCGATCATGATCTCCCGCATGGACTTTTGATGACTGCCACGTAGTACGTACCTGTCGCGCGATCGACCTCGGAGCCTGACGAACCGGCCCCGGGGCGATGGGTCGCGCCCCTCGTGAGCATCCGTCAGAGAGCGGGAGCCGCCGAGTGAGTTCGGCATGCCCTCCTGCTCAGTCCTGAAAGCACCCCACACACATGAATACCGACCGCAAGGCCCTGTGGGCCGTGCGTCAGTCCGCCCTGCCCACCGTCGTCCGGCCCTGCCCGGACTGCCCCGGCATGCGGCACCGCGCCTCGGGGAAGATCCGCGTCAACGCGAACGGCAAGCTGCTCGACGTCTGGCTGCTGCTGAGCTGCGCGACGTGCGACCGGACCTCGAAGGCGCCCGTCCACGAGCGCGCCCACGTCTCGACACTGGAGCCGGCCCGGCTGGTGGCGTACGAGACCAACGACCCGGCAGCGGTGCGGGAGTTGGTGATGAGCGCGTCGCTCGCGGCGAAGAACCGGTACCGGCTCGACTGGACCGGGACGTGGGAGCTGGAGGCCCGCATGCCGCTGTACGCGCTCGACGACCCGAACCCGCTCCCGGTGCGGGTGCGCTTCGAGCTGCCCGCACCGGTCCGGGTGGAGCGGCTGCTCCAGCTCGGTCTCGGCCTGAGCCGGGCCGAGGTGCGCCGTCTGGTCGCGAACGGCCGGATCCGCCTGCCGTTCGCGCCGGACGCCAAGGCGCACCAGGACTTCGAGCTCACCATCCACGGACCCGGTTCCGTCGATGCGGCCAAACACGCGAAGTCCCTCGAAGTACCCGACGCCGAACCCACTGACCCGGCCCGGATCGGGCTGCCGCCCGCACCCGGCCGGGAACTCCCACGCCGGGCCACGGCGACTGGGACCCATCAGGTCGATCATGTGCCGAGTCGGATGACGAGGGCGGCCGCGGTGACCGTGCCGAGGTAGACGCACCCGCGTCCGTCGTAGCGGGCCGCGACTGCTCCGGCGTGCCCGAGCTTGTCGACGGCCCGTTCGACGGTGTCCCGGTCCTCGCACCGCTCCTCGCCGAAGCCCGGCGGCCTCTGGGTTGCTTTGCCCCATGAAATTCCTGAATACGGACGGCCCGCACTCCTGCAGGCCGCCAAGGTCAATCCATAGACCTCAAAAACGTAGGCAGACCAGTTTCCCGGCCTGCCCAGACGTAGAAGC
>NZ_JBHVET010000691.1:0-4641 GCF_042802135.1 Kitasatospora sp. NPDC057512 | reverse complement strand
CGCGGAGGCGGCCAAGGCCTTCGGCTCGGACGAGGTGTTCTGCGAGCGCTACCTGCCCGCCGGGCGGCACGTCGAGGTCCAGCTGCTGGCCGACGCCCACGGCACCGTCTGGGCGGTCGGCGACCGCGACTGCTCGCTCCAACGGCGGCACCAGAAGGTGATCGAGGAGGCCCCGGCCCCCGGCCTGCCGCCGGAGGTCCGCGCCGAACTGCACGCGGCGGCCCGCGCCGCGGCCCGGGCGATCGGCTACACGGGCGCCGGCACCGCCGAGTTCCTGCTCGCCGGGGACGGCCGGTTCTTCTTCCTGGAGATGAACACCCGCCTCCAGGTGGAGCACCCGGTCACCGAGGCCGTCACCGGCCTGGACCTGGTGGCCCTGCAACTCGCCGTCGCCGAGGGCGCCGAGCTGCCGCCCGACCCCCCGGTCCCCGCCGGCCACGCGATCGAGGCCCGGCTCTACGCCGAGGACCCGGCCAGGGACTGGCAGCCGGCCACCGGCACCCTGCACCGGTTCGAACTGACGCTCCCGTACCAGGAGTTCACGTGTAGCGGAGCGGGCACCGGAGCAGGCACCGGCCTGCGGCTGGATTCCGGGGTGGAGTCCGGCAGCGTGATCACCCCGCACTACGACGCGATGCTCGCCAAGGTGATCGCCTGGGGCCCCACCCGCGCGGCCGCCGCCCGCCGGCTCGCCGACGCGCTCGCCCGCGCCCGCGTCCACGGCCCGGCCACCAACCGGGAGCTGCTGGTCCGCGCCCTGCGCCACCCGGCCTTCCTGGCCGCCGACCTGCACATTGGCTTCCTGGCCGAGCACGCGGCCGACCTCACCGCCCCGGACACCAAGGGCGTCGACCGCGCCGCGCTGGCCGCCGCCCTCGCCGACGCCGCCGACCGCCGCGGCGCGCTGCCCTCCGGCTGGCGCAACCTGCCCTCCCAGCCGCAGCTCAAGCGCTACCGGGCCGAGGACGGCACCGAGGCGGCCGTCCGCTACCGGCTCACCCGCACCGGCCTGCTGGCCGAGGACCACCCGGACGTCGAGCTCGTCGAGGCCGCGCCGGACCGGGTCGTGCTGTCCGAGGGCGGGCTGCGCCGCACCTACCGCGTCGCCCGGTACGGCGACCGGGTGCACGTCGACACCCCGGCCGGCGGCACCGCGCTCACCGCCCTGCCGCGCTTCCCCGAACCCGCCGTCCGCACCGACCCCGGCGCGCTGCTCGCCCCGATGCCCGGCACCGTCGTCCGGGTCGCCGCCGCCGTCGGGGACACCGTCACCGCCGGCCGGCCGCTGCTGGTGCTGGAGGCGATGAAGATGGAGCACCGCGTCGTCGCCCCGGTCGACGGCACCCTCGTCGAACTGCGCGCCACCCCCGGCCGGCAGGTCGAGACCGGCACCCTGCTGGCCGTCGTCCGGCCCACCGAAGCCTGACGTCCGGCCCACCGAAGCCCGACGTCCGGCCCACCGAAGCCTGAGGAAGGACCCCGCATGTCCACCATCGGCAGTCAGCTCCTGGAGACCCCCGAACGCCGGACCCTGCGCCGGGCCGTCGGCGACCTCGGCCGCCGCTACGGCTCCGCCTACTACCTCGCCAAGGCCCGGGCCGGCGAGCCCGCCGACGAACTGTGGGCGGAGGCCGGCAAGGCCGGCTACCTCGGCGTCAACCTGCCCGCCGAGCACGGCGGCGGGGGCGGCGGCATCACCGACCTCGCCATCGTCCTGGAGGAGCTCGGCGCCGCCGGCTGCCCGCTGCTGATGCTCATCGTCTCCCCGGCGATCTGCGGCACCGTGATCGCCCGCTACGGCACCCCGGAGCAGCAGCGGCGCTGGCTGCCCGGCCTGGCCGACGGCAGCCGCAGGATGGCCTTCGGCATCACCGAGCCGGACGCCGGTTCGAACTCGCACCGGATATCCACCGTCGCCCGCCGGGACGGCGAGGACTGGCTGCTGACCGGCCGCAAGGTCTTCGTCTCCGGCATCGACCACTCCGACGCGGTGCTGTTCGTGGCCCGCACCGAGGACGCACGGACGGGGAAGCTGAAGCCCTGCCTGTTCGTCGTCCCGCGCGACACCCCCGGCTTCGAGTACCGGGCGATCCCGATGGAACTCGTCGCCCCGGAGAAGCAGTTCCAGGTCTTCCTGGACGACGTCCGGCTGCCCGCCGACGCCCTGGTCGGCGACGAGAACGCGGGCCTGCTCCAGCTGTTCGCCGGCCTCAACCCCGAGCGGGTCCTCACCGCCGCCTTCTCGCTCGGCCTCGCCCGCCAGGCCCTCGGCAAGGCCGTCGAGTACGCGAAGACCCGCACCGTCTGGTCCACCCCGATCGGCGCCCACCAGGGCCTGGCCCACCCGCTGGCCCAGTGCGCGGTGGAGATCGAACTGGCCCGGCTGATGACCCAGAAGGCCGGGCTGCTCTACGACGCGGGCGAGGACCTCGCCGCCGGGGAGGCCGCCAACATGGCCAAGTACGCGGCGGGGGAGGCCGCCGCCCGGACGGTGGACCAGGCGGTGCAGACCCTCGGCGGCAACGGCCTGACCCAGGAGTACGGGCTGGGCGCGCTGCTGACCGCCACCCGGGTCGGCCGGGTCGCCCCGGTCAGCCGCGAGATGGTGCTCAACTACGTCGCCCAGCACACCCTCGGGCTGCCGAAGTCGTACTGAGCGGCCGCCGCCGGCGGTCCTGGGCGACCGCCGTCGCACACCACCCCGGTCGGCCACCCGTTCGGTGTCGCCCGCCAGGGTGGTGCCGGCGCCGGCCTTGACGTAGCCGCCGTCACCCGGTGCGGCCGGCGCGGCAGGGGCGGGACGGGGCCGGACAGGGGCCCCACGGCGGGGAGTTGCGGCGGCGGCGCCGCTCCCGGGGGCGGGCGGCCGTGGTGCGTGCCCTCCGGTCGGGCGCCCCCCGGGCGCGACCGTGCCACGGATGGTCCATCACGGGTTCCCCACAATGGCCGAGCCAGACCCCCGACTGTCCGTATGCTCCTGAACGCGCCCCGCACGGAACTGCTCGCCGGTTTTGTTGCTACGTCAACTTCCATACTGGAGGCCCACCTTGGTGTTCCGAAGCGAGTTCCCCGACGTTGCCGTGGTCGACCTGCCGATCCACGAGGCGGTGCTCGGCGCCGCGGCGAAGTACGGCGACCGCCCGGCCCTGATCGACGGCGTCACCGGCGAGACCACCAGCTACGCCCAACTCGCCGCCGCCGTCGAGCGGGTGGCCGCCGGACTGGCCGAGACAGGCGTCCGCCGCGGCGACGTCGTCGCCCTCTTCAGCCCCAACTCGACCGCCTACCCGATGGCCTACTACGGCGCGACCAGGGCCGGCGCCACCGTCACCACCGTCTCGTCCTTCGCCACCCCCGCCGACCTGGCCCGCCAGCTGCGCGACAGCGGCGCCCGCTGGCTCGTCACCGTCTCCCGCTTCCTGCCGACCGCCCGTGCGGCCGCCGAACTCCTCGCCGAACAGGGCCGCCCGCTGGCCGAGACCGTCGTCCTGGACGGCGCCGAGGGCCACCGCTCGCTCGCCGACCTGCTGGCCGCCACCGGCCCCGCCCCCGAGGTCGCCGTCGACCCGGGCGAGGACATCGCCGTGCTCCCGTACTCCAGCGGCACCACCGGCCTGCCCAAGGGCGTGATGCTCACCCACCGCTCGATCGCCACCAACCTCTCCCAGTGCGACGCCCTCTACCGCCCCGCCGAGGGCGAACGGGTGCTCGCCGTCCTGCCGTTCTTCCACATCTACGGACTGGCCGCGCTGCTCAACCAGCCGCTGCGCTGCGGCGCCACCGTGGTCGTACTGCCCCGCTTCGACCTGGAGCAGTTCTGCCGCACCGTCCAGGAGCACCGGGTGCAGGCCCTGGTGGTGGCCCCGCCGATCGCCCTCGCCCTGGCCCGGCACCCGGTCGTGGACCAGTACGACCTCTCCTCGGTCGAGTACCTGCTGTGCGCCGCCGCCCCGCTCGACCACGAACTCGCCGACGCCTGCGCCCGGCGCCTGGGCCTGCCGCACCTGCTCCAGGGCTACGGCATGACCGAACTCTCCCCGGTCACCCACGTCGTCTCCCCGCGCGAGGGCGACCCCCCGCCCGGCTCCGTCGGCCGGATGGTCCCCTCCACCGAGCTGCGGATCGCCGCCCTGGACGGCTCCGACGGCGACCTCGGGCCCGGCGAGCGCGGCGAGCTGCTGATCCGCGGCCCGCAGGTGATGAAGGGCTACCTCGGCCGCCCCTCCGAGACCGCCGCGGTGGTCGACGCCGAGGGCTGGCTGCACACCGGCGACGTCGGCTTCGTGGACGAGCGCGGCTACCTGCACATCGTCGACCGGGTCAAGGAGCTGATCAAGTACAAGGGCTACCAGGTCGCCCCCGCCGAGCTGGAGGCCGTCCTGCTCGGCCACCCGCAGATCACCGACGCCGCCGTGATCGGGGTCCCGGACGCCGAGGGCACCGAGTGCCCCAAGGCCTTCGTGGTCCGCGCCCCGGGCAGCGACCTGACCGCCGAGGAGGTCACCGGGTACGTCGCCGGACAGGTCGCCCCGTACAAGAAGGTCCGCCTGGTGGAGTTCGTCGACGCCGTCCCCAAGTCCGCGGCCGGCAAGATCCTGCGCCGCGAACTGCGTGCCCGCGAGGCCGGGCGCGCCGCCGTCC
>NZ_JBHVET010000690.1:0-4645 GCF_042802135.1 Kitasatospora sp. NPDC057512 | reverse complement strand
GGCCCGGCCGCCCCTACCGGCGGTGCGACGGACCGTCAGTGCGACTTGCCGTGACCGGCCGCCGCGCGGGGCTTGGCGGCCTTCACGCCACCGGACTCGTCCTCGACCTCGATCCGCTCGGAGGTCGGCCCGGACTTTCCGCCGTTCGACGCCCCCGAGTCCGCGGGGCGGTGACCGTCGGCCGCCCCGGACTGGTCCGCTCCGATCTCGGCGGCCACCTCCGCGGCCAGGTCGTGGATGTTCTCTCCGGCTTCGTGGGCCGCCTTCCTCACCTCCAGGACCAGACCGACGGATGTCCTGACGACACCCCGCACCACCGGCTTGAGGAGACGCTTGGCCAGTGGCGCGACGACGAGGCCGGCGACGAAGGGCGGCACTACGGGCGGCAGCATGGTTCTCCATCCTGAGCTGTGCGGAATCCTGCGGCTGTGCGGACGCACGACGGCCGTGCGGTCACCGTGATTCCCGGGAAACGCTAGTCGAGACGCATGGTCCGAGACCAAACTTTCCCACCTGGTTCACTCGTGTGAGTGTTTTTCAATTTCGACCAGGTCTCCGCGTGTTCCTTCCTGATTTCACAGGAAGAAACGATTTCGCCAGCCTTCCTCGGAAGGATGAATTCAGTCGGAAAACCGACGACAGGCCGCCCGGCCCCACTGACACCATGGCCGCCATGCCCCGTCGTGCCCTTCCGGTCCGCCTCGCCGCCGCCGTCACGGCCGCGGCCCTCGCGCTGACCGGCTGCGGCGCCACGGCACGCTCCGACACCGGCACCCCGCCGGTGGAGCACGGGACGGTCCGGATCGCGGCGGCCGGCGAGACCCCGAGCTTCAACCCGTACTCCGCCTTCGGCGCCGGGCCGGCCCGCTACGCCTACGACTCGCTGGTCAACGTCGACCCCGACGGCGCGGTGGTCTCCGGCCTGGCCGCGTCCTGGCAGGCCACCACCACCGCGGCCGCCTTCACCCTCCGCCCGGGCATCACCTGCTCCGACGGCACGCCCCTCACCGCCTCCGCGGTGGCCCGGGCCCTGACCTACGCGGGCGACCCGGCCAACCAGCTCGCCGGCGCCCAAACCGTCCTGCCGAACGTGCCGTTCACCGCCACCGCCGACGACGCGACCGGCACGGTGTCCGCGGTGACCACCACCCCCTACCCCTTCCTCATCCGCACCCTCGGCCTGCTGCCCGTGGTCTGCCCCGCCGGCCTCGACCACCCCGAGAAGCTCGACCGGGAGACCAGGGGCACCGGCCCCTACGTGCTCACCCGCTACACCCCCGGCGGCCCGTACGAGTTCACCGTCCGCGAGGGCTACACCTGGGGGCCGGCCGGGGCGACCACCGCCGCCCCGGGCCAGCCCGCCCGGATCGTCATCCCGGTGGTGCCCCAGGCGTCCACGGCCGCGAACCTGCTGCTCACCGGCGGCGTGCACATCGCGATGGTCGGCGGGCCGGACCGCGCCCGGCTCTCCGGCCGGGGCCTGGCCACCGTCGACGTCCCCATGGTGGTCGGGCTGACCTTCTTCAACCACCGGCCGGGCCGCCCGCTCGGCGATCCGGCCCTGCGCCGGGCGCTGGTGGGCGCGCTGGACCGCCAGGGGCTCGCCAACGTCGCGGTCGGCGGCACCGGCCGCCCGGCCTCCGACGTCAGGCCCGCGGGCGGCGTCTGCCACGCGGACCGCGCCACGGCCGACCTGCCCGGGCCGGACGCCGTCAGCGCCCTGGGCGCCGCCGGCTGGACCCGCGACGGCGACGGACGGCTGGTCAAGGACGGCCGGCAGCTGCGGCTGCGGGTGCTCACCAGCGCGGAGAGCGGGCCGACCCTCCCCTCCGCCGCCGAGCTGATGGCCCGGACCTGGACGGCGCTGGGCGCGGACGTCCGGCTCGTCGGCGAGAGCCTGCCCGCGCTCGTCAGCGCCATGTACCAGACCGGCGACTTCGACGTCTCCATGGGCAGCACCCCGGGGTTCCCCCTCCCGGCCCAGTTCGCCCCGTTCTTCTCCGGCCCGCTCCCCGCCCAGGGCCTGAACTTCTCCGGCATCGCCAACCCCGAGTACGAGGCGCTGGTCGCCCGGGCGCTCCAGGAGCCGGACACCGCGGGCTGCGACACCTGGAACCGGGCCGCGGCCGCGCTGTTCCGCTCGGCGGACGTCCTGCCGATCGCGGACGGCTCGAGCACCCTCTACGGGTACCGCACCACCTTCGCCGCCGCCAACGGCGGCCAGATCGTCCCGACCAGCATCCGCCTGCACCGGTGACCGGAGGAGCCGGCGCGTCCTCGTCGCGGCTCCCGCGCCGCCCGCGTCACACCTCGTCGGCCGGTTCCCGCGCCACCCGTGTCACTCCTCGTCGGCCTCCCCGAGGGGGCGCAGCAGCTGGTCGAGGCCGAACTCGAAGCGCTCGTCGAACGCCGTGTCCTCCAGGTGCCGGGCCACCCGGTCGAGCGCGGGGTAGCCGCCGTCGGCGAGCGCGGGGCCGAGGGTGTGCTCCTCGTCGGAGGCGCGCAGTGCCTGCTCCTCCTGGGTCAGGCCGAGCGCCAGGTACTGGATGCTCCAGAACGTCCAGGCGGCCCGGCGTTCGTCGAGTCCGGTGCTGAGCAGGGCCGCCACGACGTGGTCGGCGAAGGCGAGGGTCGCGGGCTCGGCGGCGTAGGTGCCCGCGACGACGGCCGCGCCGTCGCGGTGGGCGAGCATGCTGCGGCGGTAGCGGCGGGCCAGTTCGCGCACGCGCTCGTCCGGGGCCTCGGGCAGGTCGGAGAACCTCACCTCGGCGACGATCGCCTCGGCCATCAGCTCCAGCAGCCGGGCCTTGGTCTTGGCGTGCCACAGCACGGTGTTCATCCGTACGCCGAGGCGTTCGGCCGTGCCGCGCAGGGACACGGCGTCGGCGCCCTTCTCGTCGAGCAGTTCGAGCGCGGCGCGCACCACGGCGGTCGGGTCGAGCCGGGGGCGTGCGGTGGTCCGGGGTTGATTCTTGGTCACCGACCAAGTCTACTGGAGACGCCATCGTTGGTCAGTGACCAAGAAAGGGGGGCTTCGCCATGTCCGAAGCCACGCACACCAACACCAGCGGCAGCACCGCACCGGACGCCACGCACCAGGTGGTCATCGCCGGAGGCGGACCGGTCGGCCTCTGGCTCGCCTGCGAGCTGCGGCTCCACGGCGTCGACGTGACCGTGCTGGAGACCCGGGCCGAGCCCGACCCGCACTCCCGCGCCCTCACCGTCCACCCGCGCAGCCTCGAACTGTTCGCCGCCCGGGGGCTGGTGGCGCCGTTCCTCGCCGAGGGCCTGCGGGTGCCCAGCGGACACTTCGCCGCGCTCACCACCCGGATGGACTTCTCCCGGCTGGACACGCCCTACCCGTTCACCCTCGCCCTGCCGCAGGCGCGCACCGAGGAACTCATCGCCGCCCACGCCGAGGCCGTCGGCGTCCGCCTGCTGCGCGAGCACCGGGTGACCGGTCTGACCCGGCACGAGGACGCGGTGACCGTCGACGTCGACACCCCGGCCGGGCCCCGGCGGTTGCGCGCGGCCTACCTGGTCGGCTGCGACGGCAGCCGCAGCACCGTGCGCACCGCCGCCGGCATCGGCTTCCCCGGCACCGCCGCCACCCGCTGGGCCTGGATGGCCGACGTCGTCCTCGACACACCGCCCGCCGCGCACTCCGTCTCCAACGAGCACGGCACCGTCATGGTCTTCCCGCTGCCCGACGGCCTCCACCGGGTGGTCGGCAACGACGCGCGGAGCGTCCAGGAGCGGCCCGAGGCCCTCACCGTCGAGGAGCTCCGCGCCCGGGTGCGCCGGATCTCCGGCACCGACTTCGGCATGCGCGACCCGCGCTGGATCTCGACCTTCGGCAACGCCACCCGCCAGGCCGAGCAGTACCGCCACGGTCGGGTCCTGCTCGCCGGCGACGCCGCCCACACCCACTTCCCCGCCGGCGGCCCCGGCCTCAACGTCGGCCTGCAGGACGCCGGCAACCTCGGCTGGAAGCTCGCCCAGACCCTCGCCGGCACCGCCCCGGACGGCCTGCTCGACAGCTACCACGCCGAACGCCACCCGGTCGGCGCCGAGCTGCTGCGCAGCACCCGCGCGCAGACCGGCCTGATGACCACCTACACCTCGGAGAACCTCGCCATGCGCGAGCTGCTGGGCGAACTCATCGCCGGCGTCCCGGAGTTCTCCGACGCCCTGGCCCTGCGCTCCGCCGGGCTCGCCGTCGGCTACCCGCCCGCCGACCCGTCCGGCGCCCACCCGCTCACCGGAACCCGCGCCCCCGACCTCGCCGTCCACGGCGGCGGCACCCTGCTGCCCCTGCTGCGCCGCGGCCGCTACGTCCTGCTCGACCTCGCCACCGACCCCGGCGCCGCCTCACCGCTCGCGCCGCTGGCCCACGACGTGACGCCCGGCCTCGACGTCCACACCGCCCCGCCGGCCGGCCGGCGCCCCGCAGGCCACCGCCCGGCCTGGTCCGGCGTCACCGCCGCCCTCGTCCGCCCCGACGGCCACCTCGCCTGGCTCTCCACCGACGCCGACCCCCGCGACGCCGCCCGCGACGCGGTCGCGGCGACGCTCGCCCGCCGGTAGCCGCCGACCGCGAACGCGCGGGGCGGTGGTCTTCGCGGAGTTACCCACCGCGAAGACC
>NZ_JBHVET010000689.1:0-4652 GCF_042802135.1 Kitasatospora sp. NPDC057512 | reverse complement strand
GCCCTCCAGGACACCAACGACCACTTCCTCGCCAACATCCAGCGCAACGGCTCCTATTCGATCGGCCGGGGCCACCCCTCTCGTCGTGTCCGGAGCTCCCGTCCTGCCCGGAGCTCCCGTGGTGTCCGGAGCTCCCGTGGTGTCCGGAGCCGGGCTCAGCCCTGCTGCTCGGCCCACCAGGCCCGCAGCGCCCCGACCGCCTCGTCGTGCTCCATCGGGCCGTGCTCCAGCCGGAGTTCGAGCATGTGCTTGTACGCCTTGCCGACCTGCGGGCCGGGCTTGAGGCCGAGCAGCTCCATGATCTGGTTGCCGTCCAGCGCCGGGCGGACGGCGTCCAGCTGCTCCTGCTCCTTCAGCTCGCCGATCCGGGTCTCCAGGCCGTCGTAGGTGCGGGAGAGCGCGGCCGCCTTCTTCTTGTTGCGGGTGGTGCAGTCGGAGCGGGTCAGCTTGTGCAGGCGCTCCAGCAGCGGCCCGGCGTCGGTGATGTAGCGGCGCACCGCGGAGTCGGTCCACTCTCCGCCGCCGTAGCCGTGGAAGCGCAGGTGCAGCTCGACCAGGCGCGAGACGTCCTCGGTGAGCTCCTTGGAGTACTTGAGCTCGCGCATCCGCTTGCGGGTCATCTTGGCGCCGACCACCTCGTGGTGGTGGAAGGAGACCCGGCCGTCCGACTCGAAGCGGCGGGTGCGCGGCTTGCCGATGTCGTGCAGCAGCGCGGCCAGCCGCAGGGTGAGGTCCGGGCCGTCCTGCTCCAGGTCGATGGCCTGCTCCAGGACGGTCAGCGAGTGCTCGTAGACGTCCTTGTGGCGGTGGTGCTCGTCCCGCTCCAGCCGCAGCGCGGGCAGCTCGGGCAGCACGTACCCGGCCAGGCCGGTGTCGACCAGCAGCCGCAGGCCCTTCACCGGGTGCTTGGCCAGCAGCAGCTTGTTCAGCTCGGCCTGGATCCGCTCGGCGGAGACGATGGTGAGCCGCTCGGCCATCGCGGTCATCGCGGCGACCACCTCGGGCGCCGGGTCGAAGTCCAGCTGGGCGGCGAAGCGGGCGGCCCGCATCATCCGCAGCGGGTCGTCGGAGAAGGACTCCTCGGGGGTGGCGGGGGTGCGCAGCACCCGGGCCTCCAGGTCCTCCAGGCCGTGGTGCGGGTCGACGAAGCCGCGGCCGGGCAGGTCGACGGCCATCGCGTTGACCGTGAAGTCCCGGCGGACCAGGTCCTCCCCGATGGTGTCGCCGTAGCTGACCTCGGGCTTGCGCGAGGTGCGGTCGTACGCCTCGGAGCGGTAGGTGGTGATCTCGATCAGGAAGGAGCCCTCGGGGGTGTCCTTGCGGGCGCCGACCGTGCCGAAGGCGATGCCGACGTCCCAGACCGCGTCCGCCCAGCCCTTGACCAGCTTGAGCACCTGCTGCGGACGGGCGTCGGTGGTGAAGTCCAGGTCGTTGCCGAGCCGGCCGAGCAGCGCGTCCCGGACGGACCCGCCGACCAGCGCCAGCCGGTGACCGGCCGCCTGGAACCGGCGGGCGATCTCGTCGGCGACCGGCGACACCCGCAGCAGCTCTTGGAGGCCGAGCGTCTGGGCCTCGCTCAGCCCTGGGACGACCTGGACGGCGGTGCTGGAACGGTCGGTGCGCGCGGTGGGCTCATTGGCAGTGGACACGGCTCACAAGGGTACGTGCCCCGACAGGTCAACCGCCCGCGCGTTCTGGGCGTCTCACCCCACAGCCCGCAACACTGCGCCGCGGGCTGCATCGTTACCATGCCGGTGGACGAGTCTCGGGCACCGGACAGGGGATGCGGTGCCGCGCGCCGCCGCCGTCCGCGGGATCCCCGTGGCAGCGGTGCGGCGACGGCGTCGGGCGAAGAGTTCCAAGAGAGTCAAGCGAAGACCGTCGGGCGGACCGCGCCGGACGGACAGCATCAGCAGCGAACGATCGAGAACGGCGAGGGCGAAGCGAGTGAGTGAGCCGGCACGGCACTCGGGCCTGGGGGCGCACCGACAGCCTGGACGGGCCGAGCGCCCCGCCGGGGGGCGCCATCCGGCCCGCCGGGCGCGCCGTGCGGGCCTGCGCCTGGCCGCCGCCTGCGCGGCCGCCCTGACCCTCTTCACGGCCTCCCCGGCCGGTGCGCTGCCCGCCGGCGGCAACGTCCGGCCGGCCGGCGACTCCACCGCCACGGCCGAGTACCCGGTGGTGATGACCATCGACACGCTGAACCCGCAGGTGGCCGCCCCGGGCGGGATCGTGACGATCACCGGGCAGGTCACCAACGCCGGCAAGTCGGCGATCAAGGGCGCCCACGCGGCCGTCCGCAAGCCGTACTCCGGCAAACCGCTGGACCGGCGCAGCGACCTGGCCAACGTGGCCGACCGCTCCACGCCGGACAGCAAGGACGGCGTGGAGCTGGACAGCCCGCAGTACGCCCTGCCGGAGCTGAACCCGGGGCAGAGCCAGCCGTACACCCTGAGCGTCGCGGTGAGCGACCTCGGGTTCTCCGCGAGCGGCGCGTACGAGCTCGCGGTGGACGCCTGGGGCGGGACCGCCGACAACCCGCGCGACCGCGCCCTGGGCATCGCCCGGACCTTCCTGCCGTACAACCCGGGCGGCGCCGAGGCGCAGCCGACGAAGGTCGCCACGATCTGGCCGCTGGTGCACGCCCCGGTGCTGGCCGCCCAGACCACCGCCGACAACAGCGACCAGCCGACCCCGGTGCTGCGCGACGACAGCCTGGCCGCCGAGTTCGCCCCGGGCGGCCGGCTGTACGAGCTGGTCGACACCGGCGCCAGGCTGAACGGCCTGACCTGGGTGATCGACCCGGATCTGCTGGACGCCGCGCTCGCGATGACCAAGCCCTACCGGGTGCAGAAGCCGGGCACCGAGGGGGCGGGCAAGTCCGCCAAGGACGACAACACCGTCCAGGTCCCCGCCTCGGCCGCAGCCGTCGCCTGGCTGGACAAGCTGCGGGCCGCCGTCGCCAAGCCGGGCAGCCAGGTGGTCTCGCTGCCGTACGCCGACCCGGACCTCGCCTCGATCGCCCACAACGGCTCCGACCTGGCCGGGATGACCACCGCGCTGAGCAAGGCGTCCACCGCCGGCCGGCTGACCGTCGAGGGCCGGCTCGCCGTGGACACCCGCTCGGACGTCGCCTGGCCGTACCGGGGCTTCCTGGACCAGCAGATCGCCGCCCTCGCCCAGCAGTCGGGCAACGGGCTGGTGCTGGTCGACGGCGCGAGCATGCCGGAGCCGGACTCGCTCACCTACACCCCGACCGCGGTCCGTCCGATCGGCAACGGGCAGAGCGCGGTGGTCGCCGACGAGACCGTCTCCGCGCTCTTCGACAAGGACCTGAGTAGCCCGCAGGCGCAGACCGACGCCACCCAGCGCTTCCTCGCCGAGACCTTCGCGATCACCCACGAGCAGCCGCAGAACCAGCGCGGGCTGCTGGTCCTGCCGCCGCGCGAGCTGAGCGCCGCCGGTGCCAAGGCGCTGGCGAACGCCCTCCAGACGGCGGACGGCAAGTGGATCTCCTCGGTCAAGCTGGACGCGGTGGCCCAGTCCGCGGCCGATCCGAAGGCCAACACCGCCGTCCCGGCGCCCACCGACTACCCGACCCAGATCCGCGCCTCGGAGCTGCCGGCGGCCGACCTGAGCCGCACCGACGACATCCAGCACGACCTGGACACCCTGATGCGGGTGCTCACCCTGCCGCAGCGGGTGCGCGGCCCGTTCAGCGCCGCGATGGCCCGCTCGCTGTCCACCGAGTGGCGCAGCCAGCCGCCGGCCGGGAGCACCTACCGGGCCGGCGTCACGGGGTACCTGAAGGAGCTGACCAAGGCCGTCCAGGTGCCGAGGAAGAACGTGGTCACCCTGGCCGGCGAGTCCGGTCTGCTCCAGGTCAGCGTCCGCAACGACCTGACCCAGACGGTCACCAACCTGAAGCTGGTGCTCACCTCGGCCCAGCCGAACAGGCTGCGGGTGAGCAAGGAGGAGGAGCTGGTCCTCCCGCCCTCGCAGAGCGTGACCCTGCGCTTCAACGCCGAGGCGCACAACAACGGGCCGGTCGCGATGACCGCCCAGCTGTGGACCACCGGCCCCGACTCCCGGCCGTACGGCGAGGCGCAGAAGTTCACCGTGGAGGTCACCTCGGTGACCAACGGCGTGCTGTACGTCTTCGCGGGCGCCGGGGTCCTGCTGCTGCTGGCCGCGCTGCGCTTCGTGCGCCAGCGCAAGCGCCTCGGCGGGCAGCCGCACGAGGACGGCGACCAGCCGGTCGGCGACGCCCCGCTCGGCGACGCCCCGGCCGCGGGCGGCACCGGAGCGGCGGAGCCCGCCCCGCGGGCCCCGGCGGAGGACGCCGCACAGGGGGCCCCGGCACCGGAGAGGACCGGCGGGACGGACGGCACCCCTGGTGACGGTCCCGCGCAGACACCGCGTGGCAGCAGCCCGGATGGCCGGGATCGGGCCGCCGGTGATGAGAAGGTTGGTCCTTGATACCGCCGACCCCCCGCACCGCCGGGCCGGCCTCCCCCCACGACAGCGAAGAGGTGACATGACCGGGCGCAGCGAGGAGCGGCCGTCGGGCCGCGGTGAGAGCCGGCCGGGCGCCGAGTCGCCGTCCGGCGACTGGTACGTGGCCGACACCTACGCCCAGGACCCGTACGCGG
>NZ_JBHVET010000688.1:0-4660 GCF_042802135.1 Kitasatospora sp. NPDC057512 | reverse complement strand
GACGACATGCGTCCCGGTCGGCCTCACAAGCCCTGACGGCTGAACGAGCAGCGGCGTCAGCGAATGTTGTCCACGTCGACCAGGTCGACCCGGACGTTGCGACCGCCGAGGGCGCCGACCACGGTGCGCAGAGCGCGCGCCGTACGGCCGCCCCGGCCGATCACCTTGCCGAGGTCATCGGGGTGCACTCGCACCTCGATGGTGTTCCCCCGACGCAGGTTGCGCGAGCGCACCTGCACCTCGTCGGGGTGCTCGACGATGCCCTTCACCAGGTGGTCGAGGGCGTCCTCGATCACGATCAGGCCTCGGCGGCGGCGTCGGACTCGGCCTCGGCCTTGTCCGACTTCTTGGCCTTCGGGGTGATGGCGACACCGGTGGTGGCGTCCTCGAAGCCGGCGACGGCCTTCGCGAACAGGTGCGAGAAGTCCTCGACCTTCGGCTCGGCAACCAGCAGCGGAGCCGGAGCCGGCAGGCCCTTGAACTTCTGCCAGTCGCCGGTCAGCTTCAGGATGGCGAGCACCGGCTCGGTCGGCTGGGCGCCGACGGACAGCCAGTACTGGGCGCGGTCGCTGTCGACCTCGATCTTCGAGGGGTTGTAGGTCGGCTGGTAGATGCCGATCTCCTCGATCGCGCGACCGTCACGCTTGGTGCGGGCGTCGGCGACGACGATGCGGTAGTGCGGGGAGCGAATCTTGCCGAGACGCTTCAGCTTGATCTTGACTGCCACGGGAGTGGATTCTCCTGGTGTTGACGTGGGTGAGCGGGCTCGCCGTCGCGTGGGGTTGCGGGGCGGACCGTTCAAGGGACACGCCAGCCGTAGGAGAGAGGGGTCCTGCTCGGCTGCCGAGTACTCAGCTGTCCATTCTGCCACATCGGCGAGAACCGCCTGCACGCGGGACCGGGCACCCGGTCAGGGCTCGACCGGGAGCCCCCGCTCCCGGTCCAACCCGAAGACATCACCGCTGTCCTGCTGTACCGCTCGTTCCGTACTGCCTTGTACGTGACCTGTACTACCCGTACTGCTCCGTGTCCCGTACTGCTCCGCGTCGCCCGGTCCGGCCGGACCGCTGCCCGCACAGCAGCCCGTCGGGACGTCGACCGCTCGAGCGACGTGAGCGGCGTGAGCGACTTAAGCGATCTTGAACGGCTGCTGGCACGCGCCGCAGACGATGGACGCCTGTGCGAGCACCGAGGGAACGACCCGGACGTTGCGCCCGCACCCGCAGACCGCCTTGACCCGCACGCCGCCCCCGGAGGAGCCGTGCCGGGCCGCCGGGCCGCGGAAGGCGCGCGTCGCGCCGTCGCCGGCCACCGCCTCCTGGTGCGCCCCGAGGGCACGGTCCAGGCGTTCGATGGTCTCGGCGTACCGCTCCTGGGTCTCCTTGAGCATGGTCACCTGGGAGAAGCCGCTGCTCGCGTGCGGCTCGACCGGGTGCGCCAGGCCCAGCTCGGAAGCGAGCATCAGGAAGCGCCGGTTGTGGTAGCGGCCGGCGCGCGAGGTGTCCCGGATGTCCCGGGCCGCGGCCAGACCGTGGGCGGCCTCGTGGAGGAGGCGCTCGAAACCGAGCCGCGTCCCGCAGGCCGAGGAGGACTCGCCGATCAGGGCCTCGGGCGAGGCCAGATCGGGAAGGTCCTGGTGGTAGGCCTGGATGTCACTCCAGGCGGCGGCCAGTTCGGCCGCGAGAACGAGGGGCTGTGTCGTGCTCACGCTAGACCAACGATGGAGTGCGAGCCGATGTTCCGCATGTTCTCGTTCCCGGGGAATTCACAGGGAACTCCCAGGAATGCGAGGCCGCGCGCGAATTGCGCGTTCCGGATCTGACGCAAGACCAACCCCCTGCCGGTTTGGGCCCGTCGCAACGTCGGCGGGCCTGATGAATTCCGTCCGGGGGGCGGGCTGTCGCCACCCAGGACGTACGGCCCGTGGGCCTGCCGGATTGACAGGGCCACGGGCCGTACACCGTACCGCTATTCGGTTAATACCGGGAGTTGACCGGCCAGTAGGGATGTCCCCCGCGGGGACGCACCGGAACAGTTACCGGATTCTTACCCATCCGCATTCCGGGCAAATGTCGCCGGTGCCGGTCATTACCCGTGGGCGACCGGCGTCCGGCGGACATCCACCGGACATCCACCGAACACCGAACGGATGTCAGTACGCCCGGGCGACGAGCGCGACATTGCCTTCCTGGTCGTCCGCCAGCGGCACCGAGCCGTCGGCCGCGACGATGCAGCGGACCGTGACGCCCTGCTCGGCCAGCTTGGCCTCGCCCTCCGCGCCGAGGTCGGCCCAGGAGATCCGGCCCCAGCCGGTCGCGGCGGCCTCGATGGCCTCGTCGATGGTCTTGACGTCGACCGTGCGGGACTCGCGGCGCTCGCGGGACTGGCGCAGCAGCAGCGCCTGGTCCTCCTCCAGCACGCCCGGAAGCAGCGCGGCCAGGGCGTCGATGGAGACCGGCTCCTTGCCGCCCGGGATGCGGCGGGCCAGCATCGCGGTGCCGTTCTCCAGGTCGCGCGGGCCGACCTCGATGCGCAGCGGAACGCCCTTGAGCTCCCAGTCGACGGCCCGGCGGCCGAACGGGGTGTCGGTGCGGTCGTCGACCACGACCCGGATGCCGACGGCCTCCAGCTGGGCGCCGATCTCGCGGACCTTGGCGATGACCGCGTCGTCGCCCTTGATCGCGAGCACGACGGCCTGGACGGCGGCCAGGCGCGGGGGCACCCGCAGGCCGTTGTCGTCGCCGTGGGACATGATCAGGCCGCCGACCATGCGGGTCGAGACGCCCCAGGAGGTCTGCCAGACGTGCTCGCGCTCGGCGCCCTGCAGCTGGTACGTGGTGTTGAACGCCTTGGCGAAGTTCTGGCCCAGCTCGTGGCTGGTGCCCATCTGCAGCGCCTTGCCGTCGCCCATCATGCCCTCGAGGGTGAGGGTGTTGATGGCGCCGGCGAAGCGCTCCTTGGCGGTCTTGCGGCCAAGCACGACGTCGATGCCGAGCACGTTGGTCATGAAGTCGCCGTAGACCTGGGTGTGGATCATCGACGCGTACGCGCGGGCGTCCTCGTAGGTGGCGTGGGCGGTGTGGCCCTCCTGCCAGAGGAACTCGGTGGTGCGCAGGAAGACGCGCGGGCGGAGCTCCCAACGGACCACGTTGGCCCACTGGTTGATCAGCAGGGGCAGGTCGCGGTGGCTCTGCACCCACTTCGAGAAGTACTCGTTGATGATCGTCTCGGAGGTCGGCCGGACGACGACCGGCTCCTCCAGCTGCTTGCCGCCGCCGTGGGTGACCACCGCGAGCTCGGGGGCGAAGCCCTCGACGTGCTCGGCCTCCTTGGTCAGGTAGGACTGCGGGATGAACATCGGGAAGTAGGCGTTCTGCGCGCCGGCCTTCTTGATCCGCGCGTCCATCTCCTGCTGCATCCGCTCCCACAGGCCGTAGCCGTACGGTCGGATGACCATGGTGCCGCGCACCGGACCGTTGTCGGCCAGCTCGGCCTTGTTGATGAGGTCCTGGTACCAGCGCGGGAAGTCTTCCGCCTGAGGGGTGAGAACGGGTGCCTTAGCCATGGGGCGAATGGTACGGGGCCCGGGGCCCCGGTTTCGAATCGGTATCACCGGGCGGGGGCGCACCACCGCGACACGCGCGCACCACCCTGCACCCCTCTGGACGCCGGGCCCGACCCGCTGTTCGCTGGTGTGGGGCGGGACTTTGGGGGAGCCGTAGCAGCGCACCGAAGGACCGGATGGGAGGCCGCCATGGCTTCAGCTCGCACGACCGGCACGACCGGCACGACCGCACGACCGACGGGCGCACGCCCGCACCACCCGCGGACCGGGGCGGCCCGCCCCGCGCGGGCGCGCGACTGGGCGGAGATCCAGGAACGCATGCTGGTGCCGCTCTACGAGGCGGTCTACGACCGGCTGGAGGTCGGCCCGGCGAGCAGCGTGCTGGGCCTGGGCTGCCGCTCCGGCCTGGCCCTGCTGCTCGCGGCCGGCCGGGGCGCCCAGGTCGCCGGGCAGGAGCCGCGGGACGAGCTGCGCGAGCTGGCCCACGACCGTCGGCTGCGGGTGTGCGCGGGGCCCCGGCCGACGGCGGCCGTCCCCCGCTCGGCCCATTCGCTGGTGACGGTTTTCGAGCAGCTGCCCGGGGCCGCCGACGCCGGCCCGGTGGTCGCCGAGGCCGCCCGGCTCACCCTCCCGGGCGGGCACGTGGTGCTGGCCGCCTGGGGCCCGCCCGAGCGCTGCGAGAGCGCCCCGGTGCTGGACGTTGCCCGGCGGATGGCGGGCCGGACCACCGCGCGCGACCCGTTCGAGCTGAGCGCGCCCGGCGCGCTGGAGGACCTGCTGGCCCCGGCCGGTCTGCGTCCGGCCGGCAGTGGCCGGGTGAGCTGCCCGTTCGCCTACGCCGACCTCGACAGCGCGGTGCGCGGGCTGCTCTCCACCGGCCTGTTCGAGCCGGCCGAGGAGTTCTCCGGGGCCTCGCTGGTGGCCAAGGAGCTGGAGGAGGTGCTCCAGCCGTACCTGCGCGCGGACGGCTCGGTACGGATGGAGAACCTGTTCCGCTACCTGGTCGCCGAACGGTCGCGCTAGGCGGGACGAGGAGGGGCGAGGAGTCCGCAGAGGAGCGAGGGCGAAAAACCGGGGGCGCCCGCCGCCATGGCG
>NZ_JBHVET010000687.1:0-4663 GCF_042802135.1 Kitasatospora sp. NPDC057512 | reverse complement strand
CCCCGGGACTCGGTCCGTCGTCCCGGGGGCCTGGTCCTTTTGTCCCGAAGGTCTGATTTGGTGAGATTTTTCCTTGCCATCCGTCCGGAGCGGAGTTTGGCTGGAAGGCGACTGCGTGACCTCTCCGCCCCACTCCGGAAGGCTCGATCAGTGACTGCGCGAACCGTCGCCGGTCATGAGGACGCGGACCGCCGCCGCTGGTGGGCGCTGGCCGTCATCGCCACCGCCCAACTCATGATCGTGCTCGACATCACCATCGTGAACATCGCACTGCCGTCCGCCCAACGGGACCTGGGCATCTCGGACGCCGACCGGCAGTGGGTGATCACCGCCTACACGCTGGCCTTCGGCGGCCTGCTGCTGCTCGGCGGCCGACTGGGCGACCTCTTCGGCCGCAAGCGCGTCTTCACCGTCGGCCTGCTGGGCTTCGCCCTCGCCTCCGCCCTCGGCGGCGCGGCGGTCAGCCCCGCCATGCTCTTCGGCGCCCGCGCCCTCCAGGGCGCGTTCGGCGCCCTGCTCGCCCCCTCCGCGCTCGGGCTGCTCTCCACCACCTTCTCCGATCCGCGGGAACGCAGTACGGCCTTCGGCATCTTCGGCGCGATCGCCGGCGGCGGCTCCGCGATCGGCTTCATCGCCGGCGGCCTGCTGACCGAGTACCTGGACTGGCGCTGGTGCCTGTTCGTCAACGTGCCGATCGCCGCCGTCACCGCCTTCGCGGCCTTCAGCGTGCTGCGGCGCGACCACGTCGGGAAGGGCCGCCGGCTGCGGCTGGACCTGCCCGGGGCGCTGCTCGGCTGCGGCGGCCTGCTGGCGATCGTCTACGGCACCTCCGAGGCCGTGACCCGGGGCTGGGGCGACGGCCTGGTGCTCGGCCCGCTGGTGCTGGGCGTGGCGCTGCTCGCGGCGTTCGTCCTGGTCGAACGGCGCACCGCGCACCCGCTGCTGCCGCTGCACATCGTCGCCGACCGCAACCGCGGCGGCGGCGCGCTCTCGGTGGGCCTGGCGATGGTCGGCATGTTCGGCACGTTCCTGTTCCTGACCTACTACCTCCAGGCCATCAAGCACTTCTCGCCGATCGTGTCGGGCCTGTCCTTCCTGCCCATGACGGTCGCCATCGTGCTGAGTTCGACGGGCTTCGCGGCCCGGCTGATGACCAGGGTGCCGTCCCGGAACCTGATCGGCCCGGGCCTGGTGCTCGCCGCGGGCGGCATGGCCTGGCTGACCCAGATGCGGGTGGACAGCCCGTGGGCCGCCATGGTGCTGCCCGCCGAGCTGCTGATCGGCTTCGGCATGGGCCTGGTGTTCATGCCGGCCATGAGCCTGGCCACCCTCGGGGTCGCCCCGAACGAGGCCGGAGCGGCCTCGGCCACCATCAACTCGGCGCAGCAGGTGGGCGGTTCGGTCGGCACCGCGCTGCTGAACACGGTCGCCGCGAGCGCCACCGCGAGCTTCCTGGCCACCCGGATCGCCGCCGACCCGGCGGTGCGCGCCCAGGGCGCGGTGCACGGCTACGTCGTCGCGACCTGGGTGGCGATGGGCGTCCTGCTGGCGGCCGCGCTGGTCGCGGTGCTGATGATCGACCACCGGCCGGCGCCGGGCGAGGCCACCGCCGTCGAGGGCGGGGCGGAGGCGGCGGCCGCCGTACGGGCGGCGGACGGGCGGCCGAGCCCGCGGGCCGTCGCCCGGGCCGACGTCAGGGCGAACGTCAGGGCGAACGTCGAGGCCGGGGCCGAGGTCCGGGCCGAAGCGGGGCCGGAGCGACCACCGGCCGATTGAAATTTGCAGCAAGTCCTTGCAGTCAACCTCCGGCGCCTGCTTGACTCCTGGGACCACCCAGGGACCAAGGAGGCGCCGCCGTGCCGCCCGAGACCGTGCCGTCCGGCACCACAGCGCCGGAGTTCGACCTGCTCGTCGTCGGCGGCAGCGGCGTGGACACCATCGTCCGGGTCGAGCGGCTGGAACTCCCGCCCGGCGACTCGCGGTTCGTCGAGCCGGTGCGGGACTACGTCGGCCACACCGGCAACGGCGTCGCCCTCGGTGCTCACCACCTCGGCCTGCGCACCGCGTTCATCGACTTCCTCGGCGACGACCCCCAGGGCGACCTGGTCCGCGCCCACTACGCGCGCCACGGACTGCACTTCGCCCACCTGGTGAGCCCGTACGGCACCCCGCGCGGGGTCAACCTGGTGGACCGGGCCGGCCGCCGGTTCTCCTTCTTCGACGGCCGCCACCCCGCCGACCTGCGGCTGCCGCGCGACTTCACCCTGCCGTACGCCGAGCGCAGCCGGCACGTCCACCTGTCCATCACCGGCGTCAACCGGGACCTGTACGGCGACCTCCACCGTCTCGGCCGCACCACCTCCACCGACCTGCACGACTGGGACGGCGCCGACCCGCACCACCGCGACTACGCGCTCGGCTCCGACCTGGTCTTCCTCTCGGTGGCCGGCTGCCGCGGCCGGCACGAGGAGGTGATGCGCGCGATCCTCGCCGAGGGGCGCGCGCGGCTGGTCGTCGCCACCGCCGGCGCCGAGGGCTGCCACCTGCTCACCCGGGACGACCCCGCGCCGCGCCACCTGCCGGCCGTCGACCCGGGCCGTCCGGTGGTGGACACCAACGGCGCCGGGGACGCCTTCGTGTCCGGCTTCCTGTACGCCTGGTTCCGGGGCCGCCCGCCGCTGGACTGCGCCCGGGCCGGTACGGTGGCCGGGGCCTTCGCCTGCACCGCCGCCGGGACGCACACCGCCTTCGTCGGAGCCGCAGAACTGGACGCGGTGCTGACGCGCTGACGGCGTTTCTCATCGAGCTCCCAGGAGCCGGTCACGCCCTTTCCAGGCTGAGGCGCCATAGTCGTTCACCGAACGACGCCACCGACCGCCCCGGCAGGAGAGACAGGCATGGGCAAGCACCGCCGCGAGGGTTCGCGCCGCCGCAGACTCCTGGCCCCGTCCCTGTTCACCGCGCTGTCCGCGGTGGCGGTCGCCGCCGTGCTGACCGGGACGCACGGACTGGACCTGTCCGACACGACGGCCGCCGGGAAGGCGGCCCGCAGCACCCGTGCCGCCGTGCCCGTCCCGGCCGCCGACCCGGCGGGGGTCGCCCCGCCCGCCCCGGTCGCGGTCCCCACGCCCTCGGCGACCCCGACCGCCGACCCGACGGCCACCGCGACGGCCACTCCCGCCGCCGCCCCCGTCGCCCCGGCCGGCACCGCCGCCGACGTCGCGCTCGGCACCACAGCCCCGGCCCCGGCCGGCGACCGCGAGACCGGGACCGTCGGCGCGCTGTTCAGCGGCACGCCGACGGCCGGCGACCACTTCTGCACCGCCAGCGTGCTGCACAGCGCCACCGGCAACCTGCTGCTGACCGCCGCGCACTGCCTCGGCACCACCGACGGCGTCACCTTCGCCCCCGGCTACCGCGACGGCTCCGCCCCGTACGGCACCTGGCGGGTGACCGCGATCCACACCACCGCGGGCTGGGCCCAGAAGGGCGACGAGGACGAGGACTTCGCGATCCTGGAGACCGCCCCCAACAACGGCCGCAACGTCGAGGACGTGGTCGGCGGCAACCGGCTGGGCATCGACGAGCCGTTCGGCGCCACCGTCCGCCTCTACGGCTACCCCGCCGACGCCGAGACGCCCGTCCTGTGCACCAACACCACCGGGCAGCAGAGCGCCTACCAGCGGGTCGTCCACTGCCCGGCCTACCCGGGCGGCACCAGCGGCGGCCCGTGGATCAACACCGCCACCGGCGACGTGATCGGTGCGATCGGCGGCTACCAGCAGGGCGGCGACAGCGACGACATCTCGTACAGCGCCCTCTTCGACCACACCATCGCGGACCTGTACGCCCAGGCCGAGGCGGTCGCCTCCTGAGGCACCGGGGCCCGGACCCGGCCCCACTCGGGCCCGGACCCGGGCCCCGGGCAGGCGTCCGAACACGACGAAGGCCCAGATCCGTGGATCAACTCCACTGGTCTGGGCCTCACTTGCACTTCCTGCGAAGTGCCCCCGGTAGGATTCGAACCTACGCACCCGCCTCCGGAGGGCGGTGCTCTATCCCCTGAGCTACGGGGGCCTACTGGCCTGTCGGCCGCTCTCGCTTCCGACGTGAGAACAGTACCAGGCTCCGGCCGTGGTCCGTGCACGGGTTTCCCCGAAGATCGTCAGACCTCCGGACCGACCCCCGGACCGGGCCGCGTGCCGGGTCGGGGGCGGGCGCGGGCGGAAGTGCCCAAAGGCCGGACGGGGCGGCGGGGCCGCCGATACCCTCGGTGAGGTGTCGGGAGTGTCCGGGCGGGTCCTCGTGGTGGACGACAGCGAGGTGATCCGCCAGCTGATCAGGGTCAACCTGGAGCTCGAAGGCTTCGAGGTGGTGACCGCCGCCGACGGCGCCGAGTGCCTGGAGGTCGTCCGCCGGGTGCGGCCCGACGTGGTGACGCTGGACGTGGTGATGCCGAGGCTGGACGGCCTGCGGACGGCGGCCCGGCTGCGCGCGACCCCGGACACCAGCCGGCTGCCGATCGCGATCGTGAGCGCCTGCACCCCGGCGGATCTCGACCTGGGGGCGACGGTCGGGGTGGACGGCTACCTCGGCAAGCCCTTCGACCCGGCCGACCTGGTGGCCCTGGTCCGGCGCCTGATGGGGCTCGCGGAGCAGTCCC
>NZ_JBHVET010000686.1:0-4664 GCF_042802135.1 Kitasatospora sp. NPDC057512 | reverse complement strand
GCCGGGTACCCCGCTGCCGAAACGATTCAGCCGGTGGGCTGCCGGGTGCGGGCGATCAGCGCGTTGAGCAGCGCGGCCCCGCGCTCGGCGTCGTCGACACTGACCGCGAAGTCCGTGCCCCGACGGGTACGGACCACCAGGCAGACACCCGGGCGCACCATCACGGTGGTGCCGAGCCCGTTGATCCGGTAGCCCCAGCCGCCCGACTGCGCGGCGGTGCGCCGTTCGGCGCGGGCGGAGTCGAGCTCGGCGGGGGACCAGCGGCGGGCGGGCCACCCGAACGGGCCGAAGCCGACGGTCAGGCCGCGCTCGGTCACCCGGGCCCGTACCGAGGAGCAGCCGAGGATCGCGAGGGCGCCGACGGCGAGCGGCAGCACCAGCACCCAGTCCAGGTCGACCACCCCGCTCGAGGTGACCAGCACCCCCGCCACCGTGAGGAGTCCGAGCACCGCGGCGATCAGTTGCAGCCACGGGTTGGCGGCCTGGGAGAGCCAGACGACCTGCTCGCCCGGCGGCACCTCCAGCGCCGGCGCCCCGGCCGCCGGGTGTCGCTCGGGCCGGCCGCCGTAGCGGCGGCCCGCCAGCAGCGCCAGCACCCCGGCGAGGCCGGTGGCCAGCAGGATCAGGACCACCTCGATGCCCATCGGGGCGGCGTCCTGCCAGCGGGCGCGGTCCAGGTTGGCGTGCACGATGGAGGTCTGCGCCCCCGTCAGCAGCACCCCGCCGGCCGCCAGCATGGCCGACGCGGCCCCGGGCGCCTGGCCGGCCGAGTACCGCCGCACGGCCACCGAGATCAGCACCAGGACCGCCCAGAACGCGGCCGGGAAGAGCGTGGCCGCCGTCAGCGACATCGAGCCGTCCGGTTCCCGCCCGCCCCAGTGGGTGGCCAGTGGGTCCGGCAGCCGGTGGCGCGCCACCAGCGGCAGGGCGATCAGCAGCGCCAGCACCCCGACCGACCAGGCCACCGCGGCCCAGACGGCGCCACCGGGCGCGGCCGGCCGTGCGGCGGCCGGCTCCGTGGTCGGTTCCGTGGTCTTCCCCGCGTCCGTCACGACATCCCCCTGATCATGTCCACGAGATCGTTCCCGCTGTAGCCGGCCCGGGCCGCGTCCTCGACCAACTTCCTCACCCGGTCCGCCAGTTCGGAGCGGGTGTCGGCGCCGGTCGCGATCGTGATGCCGCGGCCCCGGCGGAACTCCAGCACCCCCTCGTCGCGCAGCGTGCGCAGCCCGCGCAGGACGGTGTTGGTGTTCACCCCCAGGGCCCGGGAGAGCTCCCGGGCCGGGGGCAGCTTGTCCCCGGGGGCGCACTCGCCCTCGGCGACGGCCCGTCTGATCGCGCCGGCGACCTGTTCGTGCAGTGGTCGGGTGTCCCCGATGTCCAGCTTCAGCAACATGGTGCTAGTGACGATAGCACCATTCATGTCTGGTGCCACTGCCCGGTTCGCGGCCCGGGCGCTCCGGCTACCTCCGCTCGTCCTCGATCAGCCCGAACTCCTGCATCAGCTCGCCGATCTCGGTGGCCTCCAGCCGGCGCAGCAGCCGCCTGCGCAGGAACTCCGGCCCGGGCAGGTCGAGTTCGGCGCCGTCCCGGAGCCGGGTGGTGGCGGCGAGCAGCTTGCGCACGTCGTAGGTGGAGTTGAACACCTCGGGCACGCCGCGCTCGACGTCGAGCAGCCGGTAGACGGCCTCCATGCCGGTGCGCACGGAGTACTCGGTGGTGAAGATGCAGTCCCGGGTGGTCTCCGCGAACTGGCCGATGAAGGCGAAGTTGACGGCGCCCTCCGGCACCACGTCCGGCCGGTCGCCCGCGTGCCGGGGCAGGAAGAAGGACGTCACGTACGGCATCATCACCGGCACGCAGCGGGCGGCGTTCGCGGCCAGGTCGGGGATCTCCCCGACCGGGACGCCCAGGTGGTACAGCCACTCCTGGGTGATCTCCTCGCCCGTGCACTGCTGCATCGGCTTGCGCACGAAGTCGCCGGGGCGGTCGACGAAGAGCGAGTAGACCCAGACCACGATCCGGTCGGCGGGCTGCTGCTTGAAGTGCGGCTGGCGGTTGACCGTCCAGCTCAGCAGCCAGGAGGAGTCCCGGGCGGTGACGATGCCGCCGGTGACCACGCCGCCGCCGAACGGGTCGCGCCGGGCGACCTTCTGGATGTAGCGCGGGATGCGCGGGTCCAGGGTGGTGACGGTCGCCGACTCCCACTTGCTCTCCGGGATGTTGCCGCAGAACACCTCGGGGCGGCCGAAGGCCGGGTCCTTGGCGGCGATCCGGCGCCACAGGTCCCAGGCCGGGGCCGGGCCCTCGTCCAGCCGGGCCGGGGTGTGCTGGTCGCCGTCGTCGGAGTTCTCGGTGAGCGAGCCGATGGTGGTGAACACCAGGTCGTCCGGGCCGAGGTCCACCCCGCCCTCCTGGCCGGCCTCCCGCCAGTGGATCCGGGTGGCCTGCTTGCGGCCGGGGGCGCCGTCGGCGCCGGGGGCGAGGTCGAAGTCGATGTCGGTGACCTCGACCTCGTAGCGGAACCGCACGCCCTGGTCCGTCAGCCAGCGGGTCAGCGGCAGGACCATCGACTCGTACTGGTTGTACCTGGTGAACTTCAGCGCGGACAGGTCCGGCAGGCCGCCGATGTGGTGGATGAAGCGGTGCAGGTAGAGCTTCATCTCCAGCGCGCCGTGCCACTCCTCGAAGGCGAACATGGTGCGCCAGTACAGCCAGAAGTTGCTGTCCAGGAAGTTCCGCGAGAAGACCTCGTCGATCCGCTTGCCCTCCAACTCCTCACGGGTCGCGAGGAAGACGCGGACCAGGTCCTTCTGCGCCTTGTCGTCGAGCGCGAACAGGCCGTCGGTGCGGGCGTCCTGGCCCCGGCGCTCGGTGACCCGCCGGAGCGAGAAGTTGGGATCGTCCTTGTTGAGCCAGTAGAACTCGTCGAGGACGGACGCGCCCTCGACCTCCAGCGAGGGCACCGAGCGGAAGAGGTCCCACAGGCACTCCATGTGGTCCTCCAGCTCGCGCCCGCCGCGGACCACGAAGCCCTTCTCGGGCACCTCGATCCCGTCCAGCGCGCCGCCGGCCAGCTTCAGCCGCTCCAGGACCGTGATCCGCTCGCCGGGCACCTGCCCGTCCCGGACCAGGAACGCCGCCCCGGCCAGTGCGGCGAGCCCCGACCCGACGAACCAGGCCCGCTTGCGTTCGGCCCCCTCGGGCTTCCTCGGCCGGGCGAACGCCTCGTAGTTGCCGCTGCTGTAGTACAAGCCCGTGCTCCCTAGAACGTTCGACATCGAACCGCCCGGCGGGCATGCCGAATCCCGGCGGGCCGTCTCCATCCACCCATCCGGCGGTGATCTTCGCCTGCTGAGTAGGCCGAACGGGTGAGACGAGGGTGGTCCGGGCGGCGCGGGCACCCGCCGGGCCGCGTATGGAGCGCGTTGGGAACGCCCTCCGGGACGTCAGGAAGCCGTCAAGGAGCGCAGGTCAGCCCCGGCGCGGCGGTTGGCTGGAGGGCGACGGAGAACACGACCACACAAGGACGGATCATGCACGGCAACGGGCGGCACGAGGACGGCGCGGCACCCAGGGTGGTGGTCGGGGTGAGCGGCTCGCTGGGGAGCCTGGCCGCACTGCACCGCGGCGCCGCCGAGGCCCGTGACCGCGGCGCCGTCCTGGTGCCGGTGCTCGCCTGGGAGCCCCCCGGCGGCGAACACGGCTACCGGCGCTCGCCCTGCCCGCCCCTGCTCGCCGCCGTCCGGGACGCCGCCGACCAGCGCCTGCGGGACGCCCTCGACGCGGCCTTCGGCGGCGCCGACCCCGGCGTGCCGATGCGCCCGGTGCTGGTCCGCGGCGACACCGGCCCGGCCCTGCTGCACATCGCGGACCGGCCGGACGACCTGCTGGTCCTCGGCCACAGCGGCGGCCCGCTGCGCCGCCGGCTGCGGCGCCCGGTGCCCGCGTACTGCGCCCGGCGGGCCGGCTGCCCGGTGCTCACCGTCCCGGCCCCCGAGCTGCTGCACGACCTGGAGGCCCTGCACCGCCGCACCCGCTGGCACCTGCCGGTCGGGCCCGCGCCCGAACTCCTCGCGGCGAAGCGGTAGTCCGCGGTGCGGATGTACTCGGCCCGCCCCGGCGGCACCCGCTACCACCCCGTGCTGGAGCGGCTGTCGGCCGGCACCGCGGGCACCGTGGCGCTGCTCGCGGGCGGCGGAGTGGCACTGGCGCTCGGCGTCCTCGGCGAACTGCACTCGGGCCCGCTGCCGTACGTCGGCTACCTGGCGCTGTGTGCCCTGGTCGGCCGCCGTTCCCGGCCGGCGGCCGCACCGTTGATCGGCCTGGCCGCCTGGCTCTGCCGCAACGCCTTCGCGGAGCACCAGCACGGTGAACTCGGCTGGGCGGGTGCGTGGGCAG
The DNA here is from genome assembly GCF_042802135.1 of Kitasatospora sp. NPDC057512. Classification (NCBI taxonomy): domain Bacteria; kingdom Bacillati; phylum Actinomycetota; class Actinomycetes; order Kitasatosporales; family Streptomycetaceae; genus Kitasatospora; species Kitasatospora sp. NPDC057512. The sequence continues at coordinate 263 of NZ_JBHVET010000686.1, read as the reverse complement.
AAGTCGGGCCCTACGCGGTGTTCACCGCCGCGGCCCTGCTGGCCGCGCTGCCCGCCGCCCTCCCGCGCCGCTCGGTGCGGGTGTCGCTGCTGCGCCCGGACCGCCCGGTCTGAGGCGCGGCCCACGAACGGTCCGCCCGTACGGACGGACCGCGCCGAGGGACCGGGGCTCCGGCCGGTATCCGGAGCCCCCGGCGAACCGGTGGGGACAGGTGGCCGGGCGCGCGGAGCGGTCGGCGGTTCGGACAGCGGGCCCGCCCGTAC
>NZ_JBHVET010000685.1:0-4668 GCF_042802135.1 Kitasatospora sp. NPDC057512 | reverse complement strand
CCCCTGCCCTTCCGGACCCTTCACCCTGCCCCGCCCCTGTGCCATCCTCGCCCGAGGACCAGGATCCGTCCCCCGGAGGCAGTCATCCACGTGAAGCGGCAGACAGCACGGCCCGAGTCCGCGGCCAGCCGGCGACCGTCCCTGGAGGCCCCCGCCCCCGCCGTGGCGGGTACCGCCCGGCCCGCGCCCGGCCCGCTCACCCCCGCCACGGCCCTCGCCCTTCAGCGCACCGCCGGCAACCGCGCGGTCGGCGCGCTCCTCGCACGGGGGCGGCACACCCACGGCGTACCGGTCCAGCGCGCGGCCGGGAAGGTGGACGAGGCCAGCTTCGCCGAATTCACGTGCCAGTTCGCGAACTTCGTGCACAAGGCCGGGACGTACGACAACTTCGAAGGGGTCTTCTGGGAGTTCAAGGACGAACAGGACATCTACAACGACGCCGTGTACAACAAACCCCGCTTCCAGCAGGAGGTGCGGACCCGGATCTGGGACGAGGCGCTGGAGGACGCCAACGCCTACCGCACCTCGGCCAAGGAGATGGGCATCGCCACCGATGCGCCGATTCGCCTCTACCGGAAGATGTCCGCCCAGGAGGCCGCCGTCTTCACCGGCGCCGGGACCATCCGCAGCCGGCTCACCACCGCCATGAACCACAACAGCAGCGACCAGTACCGCAAGTACTTCACCACCTCGCTGTCGCACACCAGCGTGTTCAGCAACGCCAACTCCTCCGACCCGGACGACGAGCGCGTCCTGGAGTTCACGCTCAAGCAGGACGACTACTGGGCGTTCCTCCAGCGGCGCGGTACGCCCAACCAGCTGCCGGGGGCGTTCAACACCCCGAACTCCGCGGTCGTGAACCAGGAGCAGCTGCGGGCCGGCCCGAACGCGAACTTCCGCACCGCCGCCCAGGTGGACGAGGTGTACCAGAAGCAGACCCACCACAACGTCGGCATCGGCCACGGGAACGTCGCCGAGTTCGCCCGGATGGCGACCAGCATCCGCGAGGTGGCGCCCGAGGAGGTCCCGGCCGCCGTCGCCGCCGCCCGCGCCACCATGCTCGCCGCCCTCAAGCACCCCCGGACCTGACCCGCCCCGCGGACCGCTCGGCGGCACCCCGGCGGCGCCCCGGGCTGTCGGGCCGGGCAGTCAGGGCCGGGCGGTCGGGGCGCTGCCGGGTTCGGTAGCCTCCGGGGATGCCCGCCTCCCCGCACCCCGCCCGGCTCACCACCCGGCTCGTCGACGGACTCCTCTGCGCCTACGCCCCGGCCGCCGGCACCGTGGGCGTGCTGTCACCCGCCGTGGCCTGCCCGCCGGTCCCCGGGGACGGGGTCCTCGCCCACGCCGTCGCCGCCGACCTGTGGCACGCCTACTACACGACGCTCCACGTGGCCGTCTGCGTGACGGCCGACGGCACGCAGCTCTGGCGCACGCCCTTCGAACCGGCGGCGGACAACGCCCACGGCCACCTGCCCGACTGCGAACTGTCCCCGGACGGGCGGGTGCTGTGGGTCTACCGGCCCGACGCCATGGCGGGCCGCGACCGGCCGGACCAGTGGGTCGCCGTGGACGCCGCGAGCGGGGCGGTCCTCGCCCGGGCCGACCTGGAGATGGTCGGGCACGGCGGCGTGCAGCTGGCGCACCCGGCGGGCGGCGGGATGCTCCTCAACGTGGGCGAGGGGCAGGACGGCACCGCCGTCTACCGCGCGTCACTGGCCGGCGGCCGGCTGGAACTCCTCCGCTACCCGTGGGACGACCGCTGCCTCGTCGACCTGTCCCCCGACGGGCACCGCTTCCTGACCGTCGACCACGCCCAGAGGGACCTCACCGCCCACGCCTTCCCCGGCGGCGAGAGGGTGTTCACCCTCACCGTCGACGACTTCGGCCACGACCCGGACACGGTCTTCCTGGAGTGGAGCGGCGGCTACCTCACCCCGGACACCCTCCTCGCCACCCTCGTCGGCGAGACCGAGGACGAGGAGGACTGGTTCCGCCACTACCGCGTCGACGCCCGCACCGGCCGCGTCCACGGCGAGTTCGACGCCCACGCGGCGGACCCGTACGACCTGCGGCCGCTCGGCGACGGCTCCTGGCTCACCACCGGCCCCGACGGTCACCCGGTGCGCCGCACCGCCTCCTGACCGGGGACCGGCCCCGCGGGGGTCAGGTCACCGGGGGCCAGGTCGGCGGGAACCAGCGAGTACAGGACGAGGTCGGTACGGCCGTGGTGGGTGAAACCGGCGTTGCGCAGCACGCCCTCCTCGCGCAGGCCGGCATTCAGGGCGGTGCGGCGGGAGGCGGTGTTGGCGGTGGCGGCCTTGAGTTTGGCTCTCAGTAAGAGCTATCCGTCGAGAGCGCGGAGCCCTCTTCCCACACGCGCCCCCTCACCCACCCCTTTCGGCGGGCCGCCCGCGTGCCGGGGCGGCCGGGGCCGTTCGAGTGCGGAGCGGCGTCTCAGGTCGCCCGCTGGCCGTGGAGGAGGGCGGGCAGGGAGCGGCCGGCGAGGGCCTCGGCGGCGCGGGCGGCCTGGGAGGGGGCCATGACGTCCGGCACGTTGCGGGCAGGGACGAAGCGGGCGCCGAGCAGGCCGCTCCGGCGCCGCGCGGGGACGGTGATCTGGGTGCTGTCGGGGACGGTGCCGCCGTCGTAGACGAGGGTGAGGCGCTCCAGGTGGCGGTCGGCCGGGGTGAAGTCGACGGCGAGGACGTGGGTGAGACGGGCGATCAGGCCGGTCTCGGCGTGGAGGTGGCGGGCGGCGGCCAGGTGCGGGGCCTCGTCGGGCTTCGCGGATCCGCCCGGCAGGATCATGCCGTCCATGTAGTCCGGGTCGACGAGCAGGACGTCGCCGCGCTGGTTGCGGACCAGGACGAGGCAGCCGAGCCGGCACACGGGGGGCTTGGCGGGCGGTCGGGGGTCTTGCACGGGGGATGTCACTTTCTCGGAGGGCATCTCACTTCTCCCCGGGCCGTTTGTGGACCTCGAAGGCCTTCCAGGCGCCGTAGGCGTCCCCGAAGAGGACGAAGGCGGCGGGTTCGCCGTCGGGCCGGCGCAGCCACTCGCCGGTGATCTCGTTGCGGACCCGGTAGCGGTCGGCGGCGGTGTCCCAGCGGACGCCGTAGCCGTGGAGGCGGGTGAGGACGCCAACGTACTCACCGCCACCCTCCCCCGCCTCATCGGACAGTGCTTTGATCACGCTCGATCCCATGGGTACGACTCCTTTCACGCGGCCTACGCGGAAATCATCGGCACCCGGATGGCTCATGGATGTCCCATCTCCAGGACACCTGCCACGTCTCGGCGCTACGGTCCAAGAAAGCCCGAACGTCTCAGGATTTCTCTTGAACACTGCGCTTCAGCAAGGTATGACGGCAGCCCGCCTGTCCCCTCGCCAACTCGCTTCCCGGGTCGGTGTCACACCCAAGACGGTGGAACGCTGGCTCTCTGATGCATCGCTGGTCCCGCATCAGCGGAACCGAATCGATGTCTGCGCGGCTTTAGGGGTTGATGAACGAGTGATCTGGCCCGACAGCGTCCGGGCGAACGTCAAGACCGGGCACGACCGGGAAGTGTTCGCCGTCTATCCGCACCGGTCGACCTGCCCTCGATCGGTCTGGGCACAGCTGATCGCCGAGGCACGGTCCGAGGTCTTCCTCGCCGGATACACCAACTACTTCGTCTGGCTGGAGCAACCCGCACTCCTCCAGACCCTGCGGCGCAAGGCCGACAGTGGCTGCCGCATCCGCTTCCTGCTCGGTGATCCCGATTCCGAGACGACGCGCCGGCGCGAGCAGGTCGAGGACGTCGCCCTCACCGTGTCCACCCGGATCCGGGTCACACTGGAGAACCTGGCCAGGCTCTCCGACACCGAGAACATCGAAGCCCGCTTCAGCGCATCGGATGACGGCCCCAACCACATCGGCCTGTCCGTCTTCCGTTTCGACGAACACGCCCTCGTCACACCGCACTTGGCCCGAAGCGTCGGCCATGACTCCCCGCTGATGCACCTGCGGCGCAGCGGGGAGAACGGCATGTTCGACCGTTTCGCCGAGCACGCCGAGGAACTCTGGTCCCGGGGCAACGCCATCCACCCCAGCCCCACCCGGGCGTAGGAAGTCGGCCCCGCCGACTTCCCGCTCCTCCAGGACGGTCCCGGCGGCCCCCGGCGGGCCGGTCCGGGCCTGCGCGTACGGGCTCGGGGCGGGTTGTCGGTGCCGGATGGCAGGCTGCGGCCATGAGTTACGACCTTGCGGTCTGGGAGGGCGAGCGCCCCGCGGACGACGCCGCGGCGGGCCGGTGCTTCGAGGACCTGTACGAGCGCTACCTCGGCACCGAGGAGGAGAACCTTCCCCCGACCGAGCGGATCGCGGCCTTCGTGGCCGCGCTGCTGGAGCGGTGGCCCGACCTCGCCGAGGACGGGGACGACACCTCGCCGTGGGCGAGCGGCCCGCTGATCGGGGAGGCGAGCGGCCCGCTGGTCTGCCTCCCGATCCGCTGGAGCATGGTGGAGGAGGCCTGCGTCCACATCGCGAAGGTGGCGTCCTCGCTGGGCCTCACCTGCTTCGACCCGCAGTCGCAGTGCCTCTGGCCCTGACCGCCGCACGGCAGGCAGCCGACGGCTGACGGCTGACGGCTGACGGCTGCCACCGCGGAGCCCCGGGGAGTGGGAAG
>NZ_JBHVET010000684.1:0-4673 GCF_042802135.1 Kitasatospora sp. NPDC057512 | reverse complement strand
GGTCAGCAGCCACGGGCCGGCGTCGGCCAGCGCCACGGCCTCGACGCCGTCGGGCAGCAGCGTGACGGTCCGCTCGTCCCGGAGGTCGAACAGCGCGGCCTCCCCGCCGCCGTGGAGCACGGCCCTGGCGCCGTCGCGGGTCAGCAGGAGGGCCTGGCCGGCCCCGGCGTCCGAGGCGACCACCCGGTGGCGGCGGGCGTTGGCGGCGTCGCACAGCACGAACCGGTCGTGCAGCACCGCGGCGAGGAACCAGCTGGTGTCCCCGGCGAACGCCGTCGCCGCGGGCCGGGCGAGGCGCACGGTGAAGTCGAACGTCTGCCAGGCGCCGCGCAGGCCCGTGGTGCGCCCGTGCCGGCCCAGGGCGTTCCACGCGTTCAGCAGTTCGGGGTGCCGCTCGTGGCCCGGCACCGCCCGCGCGGCGCGCAGGGCGTCCGCCGACCGCGCGTGGCGGCCCTCCCGCAGGAGCCGTTCGCCCTCGCGCATCGCCGCCCTGAACCGCCCGGCGTGGTCGGACAGTTCACCGGCGGCCCGGGGCCTGGCGTACGCCCACGGCGCGCGGTAGCCGGGGACGGGCAGGGGCAGCACGCTGATCCGGCCGTCGCCGAACACGGGCAGCACGGCGTAGCGGCCGTCGGCGCTCACCGCGAGGACCCGCGTGTGCTGCGACGTGCCGTCGTCGACGGTGCGCAGGCAGCGGCCGGTGGCCGTCTGGACGACCTGCAGTGGCTGGCCGCCTCCGACGACGGCCAGCGAGCCGTCCGGGGTGAGGGCGAGCGCCGAGACGTCCGTCAGCGCGTGGCGCACCTGGGCGGCGATCCGGTTCGCCCACACGTCCCACAGCACCATCGGCCCGGCCCACACCTGTACGGCGTACATCGCCCCCGGGGCGACGGCGGCCCCTCGCACGAAGCCGCCCCAGGCCGAGTGGTGGGGCTTGGCGCGCGGCTCGGTGAAGACCGCCCCGCACACCCCGGTGGACACCAGCCAGCCGCGGAGCTTGTCGTCGCGCAGGTCGCCGGCCGTCACGGCGAAGGTGCCGTCGTCGCTGAGTCCGAGCGCGGTCAACCGCTCCGCCCGGCTCTGCACCGGGCCCAGGAGCCACGGGGTGTCCAGGCGCCGGAACCACAGGGTGCCGTCGTCGTGCCCGGTGGCGGCGACCGTCCCGTCGGCGCTGAGCGCGACCGCCGCGACGGGCCCGGCGGTCGGGCCCGCCGGGAGGGGGAGCCGCCGGCCGTACGTGAGGTCCCACGCCTCCGGCGCACCCTGCCCGCGGCCCACCAGGCCGATCCGTCCCGCGGCGTCCATGGCGACGGACACGACGCCCGGCCCCTCGCCCTCCGGAGTCAGCTCGCGCAGACAGCGGCCGCTGCCCGTCTCCCACAGCCGCAGCCCACCATCGTGGTCGCCGGACAGCACCAGGCCGCCGTCGGCCGACACCGCCAGTGCGGCCACCCCGGCCCGGTGGCCGGCGAGGACCGCCGGGCGCGTCCCCGGGTCACGGGCGAGCTCCGCCAGCGCCTCGGAGATCTCGGCCGGTTCCGGTTCCCCCGGGGCCGGGGCGTGCAGCAGTTCGGCGGCGCGCTCGCGGTCGCCGCGCTCCAGGTGGACGAGCCCGAGCAGCCGCGCGCCCAGGGCGTCGTCGCCACCGGCCCGGCGGGCGGCCTCCAGCTCGGCGACGAGGTCCAGGTCGGTCTTGCGCGCACAACGCCAGCGGTGCAGGCCGAAGTTGAAGGCCGCGACGAGGTGGTGGGGGTCGGCCGTCATCGCCTCCCGCCACCGTGCCTCGGCCTCCTCCGTGCGTCCGAGGTCGAGCAGGGACAGCGCCTGGTTGGAGAGTCCGTCGGCCAGCAGCGCGGCCGGCTCCGGGGCCGGGCGCGGGTACGGCATGCCCGTGAGGTCGCGGTGGACGCCGATCAGGACGTCGGCGGCCTCCGCCGGCCGGGCGGGCCGCGCCGCCGGGTCGGTCGTGAAGCACCGGCGCAGCAGCGCCACGACCGCGGGGGGTACGGGCGGCAGGCGGGGATTGAGCGGCCCGGCCGCCAGCAGTTCCTCGAACACGGCGCCGGCGATCTGGCCGTACAGGGTCGGCTGCTGGCCGGTGAACATCTCCAGCACCGTCAGCGCCCAGGACCACACGTCCGTCGCGGGCGTCAGCCGGACGGCCCGGTGGCCCAGGGCGGCGAGCGCCTGTTCGGGGGAGCAGTAGGCGGGGGTCATGCCGCCGAAGGTGTCGGCCGCCCCGGCGGCGGGTGCGGCGGCGGGTGCGCCGTCGGGGCCCGCCGCACGGGCCCGGGCCAGCCCGAAGTCGGTGACCTTGGCGGTTCCGTCGGGTTCGAGCATGACGTTGGCGGGCTTGACGTCCTGGTGGACCAGGCCGCTGTCGTGGGCGTGCTGGAGCCCCCACGCGGTCTGGACGGCGACGTCCAGCACGCGTGCGAGGGCGGCCTCCCGACCGCCCTCGTAGAGCCGGCCGCCGGCCACCGCCTCGTCGAGGCTGCCGCCGTCGACCCACTCGGCGAACACCCGCGGCAGCCCGTCGACGGTGCGGACGTAGGCGCAGTTCACGGTGTGCGGGTGGAGGCCCAGGCCCACCCAGGTACCGGCCTCGGCCTCGAACCTGAGCCGGCCCGCCTCGGAGGCGACGAGGCCCGGGCGGGGCGTCTTGACCGCGAGGTCGACGTTCCAGCCGCGGTGCCGGACCCGCTGGACGACCCCCATGCCGCCGCTGCGCACGTCGTCGAGCACCTCGTAGAGGTCGAGGACCACGTCACCGGGCCGCCAGGCGGGGGGCATCGCGCGCCGCACCGTCAGTCGGCCAGTGCCACGTGCAGGGGGCTGCCGAGCAGCACCCGCAGGTCGGGCCCGGCGTCGAGTTCGGGGTAGGGACTGGGCCCGGTCAGCAGGCGGCGGGCGACGAACTCGACGGTCTGCCGCGGGCCGCGCAGCAGCCGCCCGGTGGTGTGCACAGCGGCCAGGGAGGCCTCCTCGATGGGGGCTTCGGTGCCGTCAGTGCCCTCGGTGCCCTCGGTGGCCTCGGTGCCGGCGGGGGTGAAGGCCGAGGCCTGGGAGAGCAGCATGTCGATCTTGGCGTCGCTGATGTACAGGCAATAGCGCACCGTCACCATATGAGGGTATCCCGTCACCATCCCGCCGGTCACGGCTTTCGCCGAGAAGCCTTGAGGTCGCCCGGTGGGCTCGGGCGGGCGGGGCGCGATCGCCTCGCGATCGTCAACGCCTGCTGACAGTAGTGAAGTTGACCCCGTCGGACAGCCGGTTGTCCGACGGGGTCCTCGGTCGCGGAGCAGTGTCGGAGCGGTGCCGGAGCGGTGGCGGACGACACGCGGGCAGGAACGTCCCTGCACCCCCGTGCCGCCGCCGCGGGGTGCAATGGGCGCCACCTGGCACACCGTCAACCGTGGAGGCCGACAGGTGGAGACGACGACGAGGGACGCGGACCCGGTCCGGGTACTGGACGTGACGAGCGCCGACTACCGCCGGGCGTTCGAACTGTTCCTGGCCGGGACGGACGAGAAGCCGGTCACCCACGCCCGGCTGAGCGAGATCGTGGCCGCCCTGCCGCACCGCCGGGTCCTGCTGGACCTCGGCGCGGGCGACGGCCGCACCACCGCCCACCTGGGCCGCTCCTTCGACCGCACGATCGCGGTGGAACCCAGCGCCGCCATGCGGGAGAAGCTCGGCGCGGCCTGCCCCGACGCCCTCGTCCTCCCGGAGCCGCTCGACCGGGTCCACCCGCCCGAGCAGGCCGACCTCGTCCACCTCTCCCACGTGCTCTACTACGTGCCCGAGGCGGACTGGCTCGGCACCGTCTCCCGCGCCCTGGACTGGACGGCCCCCGGCGGCACCCTCCTGGTCGTGCTCCAGAACCCGGAGAGCCCGTGCATGCGGATGGCCGCGCACTTCACCGGCGTCCGCTACGACCTCGCCCCGCTCGCCGACCGCCTGCACGAGCGGCACCCGGAGCACGACTACGCCCTCGAAACCCTCGACCTCCACTACCGTGCGCCCGACCTCGCCGAGGCGGTCGACGTCGCCGAGTTCATGGTCAACGTCGCCGACCTGGCCACCCTCGACCCCCGGCCCTCCCGCGCGGACCTGGCCGCCTACGTCCAGGAGCACTTCGCCCTCCCCGGCGGCGGCTACGGCATCGGCCACACCCAGGACATGCTCGTCATCCGCCGCGCCGACCGGTCCTGAGCCGCCCGCACCCGACCCGCCCCTCCCGGTCCCCGTCCCCCTGATCAGGACCCTGCTCGATCTGGCCGCCGTACGGCGCTGGGTCGAGCACCCCGACCCTGGCCCCAACCCCGACCCTGGCCCCAACCCTGGCCCTGGTCCGGCGCCGGCTGATCGAATCGCTTGGGCAGGCGGGGTGGTTGGTAGGCCGCTCAGGGCCGTCCGGAGGGCGCGTTGAGCACCGCGATGCCCGTGGGGGTGGCGACGTGGGCGGCCGTCTGGCGGTCCCGGTGGGTGGTGACCAGGCCCGCGTTGCGCAGCGTCGTGGCGTGCTCGCTGGCGCTGGCCATGGAGATGCCGACGAGCGCGGCGAGCTGCCGGGTCGAGCAGCCGGGGTGACCGGCGATGGTGCCGAGCACCGCGGCCCGGGTGTGGCCCAGCAGGGATCCGACGACGTCGACCGCTCTCCCGTCCGGCGG
>NZ_JBHVET010000683.1:0-4675 GCF_042802135.1 Kitasatospora sp. NPDC057512 | reverse complement strand
ACACAGCCCCCTACGAGTGGAGTCGACGATGGCGAAGGTCCCGAACGTGCTCGCGGCCGCCGCGCCCGCCGCGCTGACCGCGGCGAGCGGTCTGGTCGGCGGCTACGGCGTCGCCCGCTGGAGCGGCCGGCGCGAACTGGGCGGCGCGGTGCTGGCGGTGGCCGGCGCCGGGGCGGCCGCCCAGTGGCGCCGGAGCTCGGGCACGGGCACCGCGGCGGCGCTGACCGGCCTGTACGTGGCGGCCTTCGGCGGCTCGCACCCGCTGGCCAAGAAGATCGGCGCCTGGCCGTCCGTCTTCGCGGTGACCGGCGTGGTCGCGGCGGCCTCCACGGCCGCGACGGCGCTCTCCGCCCGCAGGCGTTAGGGCCGGTCCTCGACCGCGCGCCCCGCACCGAACCGGGCCTCGAAGGCGGCCCGGTTCGCCGAGACCGGCGCGCGGTCCCAGACCGCGAACACCACCCGGTCGAAGGCCGCCCCGTACCGGGCCAGCGCCCCCTCGAAGGCCTCGGCGACCTGCGCCGGGTCGTTGCGGAACACCCCGCAGCCCCAGGCGCCGAGCACCAGCGTGCGCAGCTCGTGCCGGGCGGCCGCGGCGAGCACCCGCACGGCCCGCTCGGCGAGCACGCCGCGGACCTCCGTGCCGGGTGAACGCCGTTCCAGCTGACCGGCGTTGGGCGCGGGCGAGGTCAGGAAGGCGACCGGGTACGGCCGCGCCAGCAGTTCGCCGCGCCCGTCCCGGATCACCGGCACCGCCGGCGAGACGATCACCCGATGGCTGTACCGGAGGTCGGTGGAGGCCCGGTGGGCCTCGTAGTAGTCCGGCGCCTCCAGCAGGCAGCTGTACAGCAGCGCACTGCGGCACAGGTCCTCCTCCTGGGCGCGGGCGCCGCGCAGGTAGCCGCCGCCGGGGTTGCGCGCGGAGGCGAAGTTCAGCACCCCGACCGGCCCCGCCCCGGCGTCGACCAGCCGGCGGGCGGCCTGGACGCTCCCCTCGGCCGTCACCTCGATCCGCCCGGCCGCCGGCCCCGGCCCCGGCCCGCGACCGTCCTCCGCCAGCAGCGCGTCCAGCCGCTCCGGCGCGTACGACACCGTGCCGGCCTTCGCCGCCGCCAACTCCTCCCCCACCCGCACGAGTTCGCCCCCGGCCGTCCGGTAGCTCCCGCGCTCGGCGATCTCCTCGTTCACCCGTGCCACGTCGTGCAGTCTGCTGCTCATGGCCGCGACGCTACGGGACTACCGCGCCCGTGCGCCACAGGTTATTCTCACTTCCAGAACAACACCCCGGGGGGATGGCGGGGTGTCTGCGTGGGGGAAACGCGAAGGGCCCGCTCCGGGGGAGGAGCGGGCCCTTCACGCGTTTCACGCGTTCGGCCCGGCCGTGCGGTCGGCCCGGCCGTACGTTCGGCCTGGTCGGCGGTCGGTCACCGCCGGTGCGGCGTCAGTTCTTCCAGCGCGGCTTGCGGTCGTCGCCGCCGAAGCCACCCGAACGGCCGCCGCGGTCGTCACGGTCACGGCCACCGCCGAAGCCGCCACGGTCGCGGTTGAAGCCACCGCGGTCGGACTGCGGACGGCCGCCGGAGCGGTGGTCGTCGCGGCGCGAGAACGGACGGCTGCTGCCGCCGCGCTCGTCACGGTCCCGGCCGAAGGACGGGCGGTCGCCGAAGGAGCGGGCCGGACGGTCGCCACCGAAGGAGCGGCCGCCGCGGTCGTCGCGGTCGCGGTTGAAGCCGCCGCGGTCGCGGTCGCCACCACCGAAGCCACCCGAACGGCCACCACGGTCGTCACGGTCACGGCCACCGCCGAAGCCGCCACGGTCACGGTTGAAGCCACCGCGGTCACGGTCGCCACCACCGAAGCCACCCGAACGGCCACCACGGTCGTCACGGTCACGACCGCCACCGAAGCCGCCCGAACGGCCGCCACGGTCGTCGCGGTCACGGCCGAAGCCGCCCGAGCGGCCGCCGCGGTCGTCCCGGTCACGGTCGCGGCCGAAGGCCGGACGCTCACTGCGCGCCTCGCGGTAGGACGGGGCACGGTCCTCGGCCTGCGGCGCGGCGGGGGCCTCGACGGCCGTACCGGCCTCGGCCGACTCGCCGGACTCGGCCTCGGCGGCCGGCTCCTCGTCCTCGATGCCCAGCTCGGCCCGCTCGCGCGCCGCACGGGCGGCCAGGCGGTCGGCCTCCTCGCGCAGCTCGGTGGCGCGGCGCTGCGCGCGCTCCAGCTGGCGGGTCATGTCGGCGAGCTCGCGCTCGGCGGCACCGGCGATGCCGGCCGCGCTCTCGGCCTGGACCTCGGTCAGCGAACGGGCGCCGGTGATCTTGGCGACCTCGGCGTCGAAGGCGTGGTCGAGGATGTGGCGCGAGGCGTCGACGCCCGCGTCCTCCATCAGGCGGAAGACGCCGCGGCGCTGGTGCGGCAGCACCAGGGTGACGACGGCGCCGGAGCGGCCGGCGCGCGCGGTGCGGCCCGAGCGGTGCAGGTAGTCCTTGTGGTCGCCGGCCGGGTCCACGTTCAGGACCAGGTCGATGCCGTCGACGTGGATGCCGCGGGCGGCGACGTCGGTGGCGACGACGACGTTGACGTAGCCGTCCTTGAAGTCGCCGAGGACGCGGGTACGGGCGCCCTGGGTCATGCCGCCGTGCAGCGCGTCGGCCTTCACACCGGCCTCGATCAGCTGCTCGGCGACGCGGTCGGCGCCCATCTGGGTGCGGACGAAGATGATCGTGCGGCCCTTGCGGGCGGCGATCGCGTTGGTGATCGGCGCCTTGTCCTTGGGCTTCACCACGAGGATGTGGTGGGTCATGGTGGTGACCGCGCCGGCCGACGGGTCGACCTCGTGGGTGACCGGGTTCTTCAGGTAGCGCTTCACCAGGGTGTCGATCTCGTTCTCCAGGGTGGCGGAGAACAGCAGGCGCTGGCCGCCGGCCGGCACCTGGTCGAGGATCTCGGTGACCTCGGGCAGGAAGCCCATGTCGGCCATCTGGTCGGCCTCGTCGAGCACGACGGTCCGGACCTCGGCGAGCTTGGCGCTGCCGCGGTTCAGCAGGTCGCGCAGACGGCCGGGGGTGGCGACGAGGATGTCGACGCCGCGCTCCAGCGCGTAGATCTGGTTCGACATCGAGGTGCCGCCGCAGACGACCTTGAGCTTGAGGCCGAGCACCGAGCCGAACGGCTCCAGGGCGTCGGCGACCTGCATGGCCAGCTCACGGGTCGGGACGAGGATCAGGCCGCGCGGGTGCTTGGGCTTGGTGCGCTCGCCGTCGGCCAGGCGGGTCAGCAGCGGCAGGCCGAAGCTGAGGGTCTTGCCGGAGCCGGTGCGGCCACGGCCCAGCACGTCCTTGCCGGCCAGGGCGTCCGGGATGGTCGCGGCCTGGATCGGGAACGGGGTGGTGACACCGCGCTTGGCGAGGGCGCGCACGACGTCGTCGTGCAGGCCCAGGTCGCCGAAGGTGATGGTGGGCTCGGCGGCCGCCTCCTCGGTGGCCTCCACGGTCTCCACGGCCTCGGCGATCACCTCGTCCGCGGCGGTGTCGATGGTGTCGTTGGTGTCGGTGACATCGGCGGCGGCCTCGTTCGCGGGCATGGCGAAGCGGGCGTCGTCAACGAGAGACATGCAAAACCTTCCGGAAGTGGCACGCGCCAAAGTCCGGGGTTCTGTTTCACAACCGCCTCTATGCGGTCAGCCACGGATCGCCGGAACGCGCCAAGGGCGCCAGATGGGAATAGGGCGCCAGTCAAATGGATCAAACGAACGATCTACCACCATAGACGAACCTGGGGATCGGAGGCAAACCCCCTGCTCAATCCCCTAACGCGCGACTGCCCGCGGACTCGGGGCCGAGGAACCGGAGCTGCCGGAGGACGGATCCGGGGCCGGCGGGACCGTCGCGGCGGGCGAGCTGTGCTCGGGCGCGGGGGTGCCGGACGGGTGGCTGCTCGGGGTGGACGAGGGCGTCCCGGCCGAACCGCCGCCGGAGCGGCCCTCCCCGGTGCCGCCCGCCCCGCCGGTACCGCCGGAGCCCGCCGTACCGCCCGACCCGCCCGGGCCACCGCCCGGGTGCGGCACGGGACTTGTGTTCGTACCGCCCGCCGAACCGCCGCCCGGACCGCCGTCGGGAGCACCCGACCCCGGCACCGGGACCACCCCGGCCACCGCGCCGTTCGCCCCCGGGGCCGCCTCACCGGGCGCCGTCACGGTGGACCCGTTCGCCCCGCCCTCGCCCTGGAGGCCCCCCGGCCGCTCCGGGTGCCCCGGGGCCCCGCCCGGGTGCCCGGCCCCCGGCGAGGCCGAGGGCCCGCCCGTCGCCCCCGGCCGGGCCGCCGGACCGGCCTGCCCGACCGGCGCCACGCCGTGCCTCTCCTCCGCCGCCGGGCCGACGGACATGCACCCGGTCAGCCCGAGCCCGGTCACCGTCAGCAGCGCCGCCGCCCGTACCGCGCGCGAGCGCGGGAGCGCCGCCGCCCGCCCCGGGGCCGTACGCGCCGCGGCCAGCCGCACCCGCACCGCCCGTACCGCCCGCACCGTCCGTGCCGCCCGTACCGAAGCCACTGAGGTCCCTCTCTACCGCCCCACCCGGGCCGCCCACTCGCGCGCGGCCGCTTTTGGTGCCCAACGCGCGCCCGGCCCGGCGGGACACGGGCAGCGCCCAAGCTCGCCCGCCCGGGAGGGGCGCCG
>NZ_JBHVET010000682.1:0-4675 GCF_042802135.1 Kitasatospora sp. NPDC057512 | reverse complement strand
GTGCCGCCCCGTTCGGGGTGCGGCACGGGCCGGAGCCGTTCTCCGGGGAGGTGCCGGGGGCCGATCGTGGGCGGTGCGGGCGCTGGGATGGGCTGTTTTTCGGCCAATCGGATGGTGCGAGGGGGTGAACGCTCGACTGATCGCGGTCAACCCCTTCCGGGGCGGGCAGGACGCTCCTAGCATTGCGCGGCGCACACCAGACATGTGACGCCCCTCACGTTCGATCGTTCCCCCCGTGTGACAAATACGCCGAAGGAGTGAGACAGCGTGGATTCGCCGCCGCTCACCACCACCGCCGCCACGGAAGCCCAACTCATCGACGACAGCGAGGAGTTCCGTACCCTGCGGCGCTCGTTCCGGAGCTTCGCCTTCCCGGTCACCATCGGCTTCGTGCTCTGGTACCTGTTCTACGTCCTGCTCTCCTGCTACGCCCCGGGACTGATGCGCACCAAGGTCCTCGGGCACGTCAACGTGGCCCTGGTCCTCGGGCTGCTCCAGTTCGTGACCACCTTCGCCATCGCCGCCTGGTACGCCCGCTACGCGGACCGGCGGATCGACCCGCCCGCCGCGGCGATCCGCGAGGCGCACGGCGCCGTCGTCCACGCTCCCCGGGAGTCCGCCGAATGAGCCTGCTCGCCAGCTCCGCCACCGAGCACCGCGACCTGACGATGGCCCTGTTCGGCGTGTTCGTCCTGGCCACCCTCGGCATCACCGTCTGGGCCGGGCGGCAGACCAGGAGCGCCTCCGACTTCTACGCCGGCGGCCGCGGCTTCACCGGGTTCCAGAACGGCCTGGCCATCTCCGGCGACTACATGTCCGCCGCCTCCTTCCTCGGCATCGCCGGGACCATCGCGCTCAGCGGCTACGACGGCTTCCTCTACTCGATCGGCTTCCTGGTCGCGTGGCTGGTCGCCCTGCTGCTGATCGCCGAACCGCTGCGCAACTCCGGCCGCTTCACGATGGCGGACGTGCTCGCGTTCCGGATGCGCCAGCGCCCGGTGCGCACCGCGGCGGGCGTCTCCACCATCGTGGTGTCGATCTTCTACCTGCTCGCCCAGATGGTCGGCGCCGGCACCCTGGTGGCCCTGCTGCTGGGGGCCGAGGGGAGCGCCGCCAAGCGCTGGACCATCGTCGGGGTCGGCGCGCTGATGATCGTCTACGTGGTGATAGGAGGGATGAAGGGCACCACCTGGGTGCAGATCGTCAAGGCGGTGCTGCTGATCGCCGGCGCCGCGCTGATGACCGTCCTGGTGCTGGCCAAGTACCACTTCAACCCCTCCGAACTGCTCGGCGCGGCGGCGAGTGCGAGCGGCAAGGGCGAGGCCTTCCTCCAACCGGGGCAGAAGTACGGCAGCGGCACCGCCAAGCTCGACTTCATCAGCCTCGGCATCGCGCTGGTGCTCGGCACCGCCGGCCTGCCGCACATCCTGGTCCGCTTCTACACCGTGCCCACCGCCAAGGCGGCCCGGAAGTCCGTGCTCTGGGCGATCGGCATCATCGGCGTCTTCTACCTGATGACCCTGGCGCTCGGCTTCGGCGCGGCCGCGCTGGTCGGCTCCAAGGCGATCAAGGCGGCGAACGCGGCGGGCAACACCGCGGCCCCGCAGCTGGCCGAGGCGCTCGGCGGGGGCGTCGGGAGCACCGGCGGCGCGATCCTGCTCGCGGTGATCTCGGCGGTCGCCTTCGCCACCATCCTGGCCGTGGTCGCCGGGCTCACGCTCGCCTCCTCGGCCTCCTTCGCCCACGACCTCTACGCCAACGTGATCCGGCGCGGGAAGGTGAGCGAGAAGGAGGAGGTGCGGTCGGCGAAGTGGGCCGCGGTCGCGATCGGGGCGGTGGCGATCGTGCTCAGCCTCTTCGCGGACAAGCTCAACACCGCCGCCCTGGTCGCGCTGGCCTTCGCCGTCGCCGCCTCGGCGAACCTGCCCACCCTGCTCTACTCGCTGTTCTGGAAGCGCTTCACCACCGTCGGCGCGGTCAGCTCGGTCTACGCCGGACTGCTCACCTCGGTGACGCTGGTGGTCTTCTCCCCGGTGGTCTCCGGCGCGAAGACCTCGCTCTTCCCGCACTCCGACTTCCACTGGTTCCCGCTGGAGAACCCCGGCCTGGTCTCCATCCCGGTCGGCTTCCTGGCCGGCTGGCTCGGCACGCTGCTGTCCGGGGAGCGCTCCGACCCGGCGAAGTACGCTGAACTGGAGGTCCGCTCGTTGACCGGGCTGGGCGCCCACTGATTGTCCCGTGATGACTATGCTGGCCCGGCCCGGCCCGCCGTGACGGTGGCCGGGCCGGCCGCATCTCGGGGAAGGACGAACGTGCTGCTCGACACCTTCGGACGCCAGGCCGTCGACCTGAGGGTCTCCCTCACGGACCGCTGCAACCTGCGCTGCACCTACTGCATGCCCGAGGAGGGCCTGCAGTGGCTGGCCAAGCCCGACCTGCTGACCGACGAGGAGATCGTCCGGCTGGTCACCGTGGCCGTGCGCGACCTGGGCGTGCGCGAGGTCCGCTTCACCGGTGGCGAGCCGCTGCTGCGTCCCGGTCTGGTCGCCGTCGTCGCCGCCTGCTCGGAGCTGGAGCCGCGCCCGGAGCTCTCGCTGACCACCAACGGCATCGGACTGGCCCGCACCGCGACGGCGCTGCGCGAGGCCGGCCTCGACCGGGTCAACGTCTCGCTGGACACCCTCGACCCCGAGGTGTTCCACACCCTCACCCGCCGCCACCGCCACCAGGACGTCCTGGACGGGCTGGCCGCCGCCGAGGCCGCCGGGCTGGCGCCGGTGAAGCTGAACGCGGTGCTGATGCGCGGGGTCAACGACCACGAGGCGGCCGACCTGCTGGCCTGGTGCCTGGAGCGGGGCTACGAGCTGCGCTTCATCGAGCAGATGCCGCTGGACGCCCAGCACGGCTGGGACCGCGCGTCGATGGTCACCGCGACGGAGATCCTGGACCTGCTGCGCGCCCGCTTCACGCTCACCCCGGAGCCGTCCGCGCACCGGGGCGCGGCGCCCGCCGAGCGCTGGCTGGTGGACGGCGGCCCGGGCCGGGTGGGCGTGATCGCCTCGGTCACCCGGCCGTTCTGCCGGGCCTGCGACCGCACCCGGCTGACCGCCGACGGCCAGGTGCGCAACTGCCTGTTCGCGACCGGCGAGACCGACCTGCGCACCGCGCTGCGCTCGGGCGCGGACGACGCCGAACTGGCCGCGCTGTGGCGGGCGGCGATGTGGGGCAAGAAGGCCGGGGCCGGGATCGACGACCCGGAGTTCCTCCAGCCCGAGCGGCCGATGTCCGCGATCGGCGGCTGAGCGGCGGCCGAGCGGGCTGTACGGGCCGGGCAGGCTCTAGGCCGGCTTCCCGGAGCCCTCGGCGGGCTCGGGGGTCCAGTCGGCGAAGGCGACGACCTCCTTGAGGAAGCCGCGCACCGAGAGGAACTGGGACAGGTGCTCGCGGTGCTCGTCGCAGGCGAGCCAGGTCTTGCGGCGGTCCGGGGTGTGCAGCTTGGGGTTGTTCCACACCAGCACCCAGCCGGCGTCCGTCCGGCAGCCCTTGGCGGAGCAGATCGGCGTCTGCGGGGTGTCCATCGGGCCGTCCTCAACGATTGGCGGGTGAGTCTGCACCGCCAGTCTGTCACGGCCGTCCGGGCCGACCGGATCCGGGCATGGCGACGCCGGGCAGCCACGGGGGGAGCCGCCCGGCGTCGGTCCGTCGCTCCGACGGGGGATGCGGAGCGCGTACGCAGTATGTCACGCCAAGACCCTCGGATGGGGAGGTCTTGCATGATTAATCTGAGCTTCTTTTGAGCTTTCGCTGAGCCGGACGGGGGTGAAGCGGCATGAAACGGACGGTCAGTCCACGTCCTGTGAAGGATCGGTGGGAACGGCCTTTGCCTCTCCTGTACCAGCCTTCGCACCAGCCCCACCCGTCCCACCGGGGCCGAGCATCAGCGGGGTGTCCAGCGGGATGTCGAAGGTGCTCGGCAGCCCCGGGGCCCGCTCCCGGCCCGCGTTGGCGATCAGCACCGCGAAGTACGGCAGCAGGACGGCGCCCGCCAGCGCCGCGAACGCCAGCCAGCGCTGGACGTCCCACAGCACCACCGCGAGCAGTACGCAGACCGTGCGGAGCAGCATCGAGACGACGTAGCGGCGCTGGCGTCCCCGGACGTCCTCGGTGAGGCTGCTGCGCGCCCCCGTGATCCGGAAGACCTGCCCGTCGTCGGCGCTCTTGCCCATGTGTCCTACCGCCCTCGTCGCGCACCCGCGCGCCTGGCCGCGCGGCCTCCTCACGGTACGCCCGGGCGCACCCGGCGACGAGACCGGGTGGGCCGCACCCACCCGGTCGGGTACGCGAAGGGCCTGTCCGGCGGAGCGGACAGGCCCTTCGGTGGTGCGGTGCGGCGTCAGGATCGGCGGGAGAGGTACTGCGGGGGCACGGCGCCGGTGAGCCAGACGCCGTTCTCGCTGAGCCGGAACTCGTGGCCGGCCGCCGTCATCGCCGCCGCGTTCACGGTCAGCACCACCGGACGGCCGTGCCGGGCGCCGACCCCGGTGGCCGTCCCGGTGTCCGCCGAGAGGTGGACGTCCTGGCGGGCCATCGGGCGCAGGCCCTCGCGGAAGATGGCCGCCAGGTGCCGGTCGGCGGTGCCGTGGTAGAGCACGGGCGGCGGCACGGTGGCGGTCAG
>NZ_JBHVET010000681.1:0-4675 GCF_042802135.1 Kitasatospora sp. NPDC057512 | reverse complement strand
CGGTTCCCCCGTGTGGGGGAACCGGGCCGTTCGCCGTACCAGGAGGCCGGTCAGATCTGGATGCCGGCCATCCGCTTCCACTCGTACGCGCCGGTCTTGACCTTGAGGCCCAGCTCGCCCTCGAAGTCGTCGTGCAGGGTCAGCCCGGCCAGCTCCGCAGCCCGCTTGCCCACGGCGTAGCTGGGGGCCACCTGGTCGCCCCAGGCGCCGTCCGCGCCGACGACCACGATGCGGGTGGCCACGGAGCCGACGTACTCGACGACGGCGTCGCCGCCCCCGTGCTCGCGGGCGAAGCTGGTGAGGTGCTTGGCGATGCGCTTGGCGCGGCGCTCGGTGCGGGCGTCCGGCGCGGCGGTGGCGGTCTCTGCGCTGCTCATGCCCGCATGCTACCCACCGGTAGCGCCGCTGGCGACGGGAGCGCCCTGTGCACCGGGCCACATACTGGAGGGGTGACCTTCTCCGGCTGGCCGGCCGAGGCGCTCGACTTCTACGAGCACCTGGAAGCCGACAACTCCAAGACCTTCTGGCAGGCCCACAAGGGGCAGTACGACGACGCCGTACGGGCCCCGATGGAGCTGCTGCTCGCCGAGCTGGAGCCGGAGTTCGGGCCGGGGAAGATCTTCCGCCCGAACCGCGACGTCCGGTTCAGCGCCGACAAGTCCCCGTACAAGACCCACATCGGCGCCCATCTGGAGAGCGGCGGCTACATCCAGCTCTCCGCCGACGGGCTGGCCTGCGGCAACGGCTTCTACCAGCTCGCCCCGGACCAGCTGGAGCGCTACCGCGCCGCCGTCGCGGAGGACGTCACCGGCGCGGAGCTGGAGCGGGTGATCGCCCGGGTGGAGCAGCAGGGCCCGCTGGTGGTGGGCCGGGACTCCCTCAAGTCGGCCCCGCGCGGCTACCCCAAGGACCACCCCCGGATCGGGCTGCTGCGCCACAAGGGCCTGGTGGCCTGGCAGGAGTGGGAGCCCGCGAAGTGGCTGGGCACCCGCGCCGCCCACACCCGGATCACCGGCTTCCTGCACGCCTCCCAGCCGCTGCGGGACTGGCTGGACGACCACGTCGGCCCCTCCGAACTCCCCGCCCGCTGAGAACGCGAAGAGCCCCGGTCCGCCTGGACCGGGGCTCTTCGCATCAGCCTCTTACTTCACGAACGGGTCGATCGCGCAGACCACCATCAGCAGCGACAGGTAGGTGATCGACCAGTGGAACAGCCGCATCTCCTTGAGCTTCGCGCCCACGATCCCGGCCTTGGCCCGCCCGTACAGCGCGTGCGCCTCGCGCAGCCAGGCCCCGCCCAGCAGCACCGCGGCGACCGGGTACAGCCAGCTCATGTGCCCCAGCGGCCAGACCGCCAGCGAGACCGCCACCATCACCCAGGAGTAGATGACGACCTGCTTGCCGACCGCCACGTTGCCCTTGACCACCGGCAGCATCGGCACGCCGGCCCGCTCGTAGTCGTCGCGGACCTTCATCGACAGCACCCAGGTGTGCGGCGGCGTCCAGAAGAACACGACCAGGAACAGCATCACCGCGGCCCAGGACACCGAGTTGGTCACCGAGGACCAGCCGACCAGCACCGGCATGCAGCCGGCGATGCCGCCCCAGACGATGTTCTGCGGGGTGCGCCGCTTGAGCCCCAGCGTGTAGACGAACACGTAGAACAGCAGCGCGCCGAGCGCCAGCCAGGCCGACAGCCAGTTGACCCCGAAGCCCAGCAGCAGCGTCGAGACCACGGCGAGGACGATGCCGAACACCAGCGCCTCGCGCGGTGACACCATCCCGGTGACGATCGGCCGCCGCTCGGTTCGCGACATGACCGCGTCGATGTCGCGGTCGATGTACATGTTGAGGGCGTTGGCGCCGCCGGCCGAGAGGTAGCCGCCGACGACGACCTTCAGCACCAACAGCATGTTGGGCACGCCCTGCTGGGCCAGGAACATCACCGGCACGGTGCTCATCAGCAGCAGCTCGATGATCCGCGGCTTGGTCAATGCGACGAACGCGCCGACACGGGCCCCGAACGGCCGGTGCGCAGGAGTCGCCCCGGTGACCCCGGCGGGACGGGTTTCGACGGCGGTCACTAACACCCCAACTGAAGATGAATCCTCGCAGGCGTCCACAGGAACGAAGGGTCCCGAATCGTCCGCTCTGCGCGTACCACGACACCATAGACGTTCCATATATCCCATCCGGCTCCGGGGTCCCCCGGCGAGGCGGAACGCACACCCCCGGGTGAACCGCCCGGGCGGGGCCGTCGAGCGCCTCCGGCGGGTCCGCTAGCCCGTCCTGACCACCGGAGCGGCGCGACGGCGCGAACCGGGAGAGTCTGGGACAAATCCATCCGCACCGCTCCAGTGGGAATCTGCATGCGGAATTGCCGGTTGTCCCAGCACGGAGGGTGAGCCGCACCCCGGACGGTAGGCTCGCAGACAGAAGCGGGATCTACCCTCCGTGACCGGCACCACCCAGCGTCGGGACCACAGCGCCGTGGCCGACCCGGTCCCCATTCACGGGGTCACTCTTCACAATGGAAGGAGCCCTGAGACAGGGTGAGCACTGCGCCGACGAACGCATTCGAGTGGACCGATCTGGATGAGCGCACCGTTGACACGGCGCGCGTCCTGGCCATGGACGCTGTCCAGAAGGTCGGTAACGGACACCCCGGGACGGCCATGTCGCTGGCCCCGGCCGCGTACCTGATCTTCCAGCGGTTCCTGCGCCACGACCCGACCGACCCGTCCTGGGTCGGGCGCGACCGCTTCGTCCTCTCCCCCGGCCACACCAGCCTGACGCTCTACACCCAGCTCTACCTCTCCGGCTACGGCCTGGAGCTGGACGACCTGAAGGCCTTCCGCGTCGCGGGCAGCCGCACCCCCGGCCACCCCGAGCACGGCCACACCGCGGGCGTGGAGACCACCACCGGCCCGCTGGGCCAGGGCATCGCCAACGCGGTCGGCATGGCGATGGCCGCCCGCTACGAGCGCGGCCTGTTCGACCCGGAGGCCCCGGCCGGCGAGTCCCCCTTCGACCACACGGTCTGGGCCATCGTCTCCGACGGCGACCTGGAGGAGGGCATCTCCGCCGAGGCCTCGTCGCTGGCCGGCCACCAGAAGCTGGGCAACCTGGTCGCCGTCTACGACGACAACCACATCTCGATCGAGGGCGACACCGAGACCGCCTTCTCCGAGGACGTCCTCAAGCGCTACGAGGCGTACGGCTGGCACGTCCAGCGCGTCACCCCGAAGTCCAACGGCGACATCGACGTGGCCGCCCTGGCCGAGGCGCTGGCCGCGGCCAAGGCCGAGACCTCCCGCCCGTCGATGATCGCGATGCGGACGATCATCGCCTGGCCGGCCCCGGACGCCCAGAACACCGCCAAGGCCCACGGCTCCGCGCTCGGCGCCGCCGAGATCGCCGCCACCAAGAAGGTCCTGGGCTTCGACCCGGAGAAGACCTTCGAGGTCAGCGACCAGGTCATCGGGCACGCCCGCCAGGTCATCAAGCGCGGCAAGGCCGCCCGCGACCAGTGGCAGCAGGGCTTCGAGGCCTGGCGCGCCGCCAACCCGCACCGCGCGGCCGAGTTCGACCGCATCGAGGCCGGCGAGCTGCCCGAGGGCTGGAAGAAGGCCGTCCCGTCCTTCCCGGCCGGCAAGGACGTCGCCACCCGCAAGGCCTCCGGCGACACCCTCAAGGCGATCGGCGCGGTGATCCCGGAGCTGTGGGGCGGCTCGGCCGACCTCGCGGAGTCCAACCTCACCACCATCGACGAGGACAGCTCCTTCCTGCCCGAGGGCAACCCGCTGAAGTCGGCCAGCCCGTACGGCCGGACGATCCACTTCGGCATCCGCGAGCACGCCATGGGCTCGACCATGAACGGCATCGCCCTGCACGGCAAGACCCGCGTGTACGGCGGCACCTTCCTGGTCTTCGCCGACTACATGCGCCCGGCCGTCCGGCTGGCCGCGCTGATGAAGCTGCCGGTCACCTACGTCTGGACGCACGACTCGATCGGCCTCGGCGAGGACGGCCCGACCCACCAGCCGGTGGAGCACATGGCCTCGCTGCGCGCCATCCCGGGCCTGGCCATGGTCCGCCCGGCCGACGCCAACGAGACCGCCGTCGCCTGGCGCACCATCGTCGAGCGCCACACCAGCCACCCCGGCCCGGTCGGCCTGGCGCTGACCCGCCAGGGCGTGCCGACCTTCGACCGCGAGGTCTTCGGCTCCGCCGAGGGCACCGCGAAGGGCGGCTACATCCTGGCCGAGGCCTCCACCGGCGATCCGCAGGTGATCCTGCTCGGCACCGGCTCCGAGGTCCAGCTGGCCGTCCAGGCCCGCGAGGCGCTGGAGGCCGAGGGCATCGCCACCCGCGTGGTCTCGCTGCCGTCCTTCGAGTGGTTCCAGGAGCAGGACCAGGCCTACCGCGACAGCGTGCTGCCGCCGTCGGTCAAGGCCCGCGTCTCGGTCGAGGCCGGCATCGCCCAGGGCTGGCGCGAGCTGGTCGGCGACCACGGCCGGATCGTCTCGCTGGAGCACTTCGGCGCCTCCGCCGACTACAAGGTGCTGTTCGAGGAGTTCGGCATCACCACCGAGCGCGTGGTGGCCGAGGCCCACAACGCCCTGCGCTCCCTCGAGGCCGTCAACCGCTAGCGGCCCCGGGCCGCGTGCCCGCC
>NZ_JBHVET010000680.1:0-4680 GCF_042802135.1 Kitasatospora sp. NPDC057512 | reverse complement strand
CCGCCGAGCCGGTCCACCGAGGTCACCCGCAGCACCGCGCGGCCCTCCTCGTCCGAGCCGTACAGGTCGACCTCGGCGCTGATGCCCCAGTCGTGGTCGCCCTCCGGGTCGTCGAAGATCTGCCGGACCCGCCAGGAGGAGTCCTCCTCCTCGATGAGCAGCATCTTCGGGCCGCGCGCGTCCGGGCCGGTGCCGAGGTCGTCGTACTCCTCCCAGTACCCGTCCATGGCGTCCGCCCAGCGGTCCGCGTCCCAGCCGTACTCGCCGTCCAGGTCGGCGAGTTCCTCGTAGTGCTCCAGCGCGCACAGCTCGACCCGGCGGAACATCTCGTTGCGCACCAGGACGCGGAAGGCGCGGGCGTTGGCGGTGACCGGCGCCGGCTTGTCGTCCAGCCGGACCTCGGCGGCCTGCGGCTCGGTCGGGTTGGCCAGCTGCTCCCACTCGTCCAGCAGGCTGGAGTCGACCTGGCGGACCAGCTCGCCGAGCCAGGCGATGACGTCCTTGAGGTCGTCGGTCTTCACGTCCTCGGGGACGGTCTGCTCCAGCGCCTTGTAGGCGCCGGCCAGGTAGCGCAGCACGATGCCCTCGGTGCGGGCCAGCTCGTAGAAGCCGACGTAGTCCGAGAAGGTCATCGCCCGCTCGTACAGGTCGCGGACCACCGACTTCGGCTGTAGCTGGTGGTCGCCGATCCACGGGTGCGCCCGGCGGTAGACCTCGTAGGCGTGGGTGAGGAGCTCCTCCAGCGGCTTCGGGTAGGTGATCTCCTGGAGCCGCTCCATCCGCTCCTCGTACTCGATGCCGTCGCGCTTCATCTCGCCGACGGCCTCGCCGCGTGCCTTGTTCTGCTGCGCGGCGAGGATCTGGCGCGGGTCGTCCAGGGTCGCCTCGACGACGGAGACGACGTCCATCGCGTACGAGGGCGAGGTCGGGTCGAGCAGTTCGAAGGAGGCCAGCGCGAAGGTGGACAGCGGCTGGTTGAGCGCGAAGTTCTCCTGGAGGTCCAGGGTGAGCCGGACGATCCGGCCCTCGGCGTCCGGCTCCGGCAGCCGCTCCACCACGCCGCCCTCCAGCAGCGAGCGGTAGATGGCGATCGCGGTGCGGATGTGCCGGCGCTGCGCGGCCCGGTCCTCGTGGTTGTCGGTCAGCAGCTTGCGCATCGCCTCGAAGGCGTTGCCCGGGCGGCCGATCACCGACAGCAGCATCGCGTGGCTCACCTTGAACCGGGAGACCAGGGGCTCCGGGTCGGCGCCGATCAGCTTGTCGAAGGTCTCCTCGGTCCAGCCGACGAAGCCCTCCGGGGCCTTCTTCCGGACGACCTTGCGCTTCTTCTTCGGGTCGTCCCCGGCCTTGGCGATCGCCTTGTCGTTCTCGATCACGTGCTCCGGCGCCTGGGCCACCACCTGGCCGACGGTGTCGAAGCCGGCCCGGCCGGCCCGGCCGGCGATCTGGTGGAACTCGCGGGCGCGCAGGATGCGCACGCGCTGTCCGTCGTACTTGGACAGGGCGGTGAACAGCACCGTGCGGATCGGCACATTGACACCGACGCCGAGCGTGTCGGTGCCGCAGATGACCTTCAACAGGCCCGCCTGGGCGAGGCGTTCGACCAGTCGGCGGTACTTCGGCAGCATGCCCGCGTGGTGCACGCCGATGCCGTGGCGCACGTAACGGGACAGGTTGCGGCCGAACTTGGTGGTGAAGCGGAAGCCGCCGATCAGGTCGGCGATGGCCTCCTTCTCCGCCTTCGAGCACATGTTGATGCTCATCAGCGACTGGGCCCGGTCCACCGCCTCCTTCTGGGTGAAGTGCACGACGTAGACCGGCGCCTGGCCGGTCTGCAGCAGCTCCTCCAGGGTCTCGTGCATCGAGGTGCGGCGGTACTCGTAGAACAGCGGCACCGGGCGGGTCGCGTTGCGCACCACCGTGGTCGGCCGACCGGTGCGGCGGGTCAGGTCCTCCTCGAAGCGGCGGACGTCGCCGAGCGTCGCGGACATCAGCAGGAACTGCGCCTGCGGCAGCTCCAGCAGCGGGATCTGCCAGGCCCAGCCGCGGTCCGGCTCGGCGTAGAAGTGGAACTCGTCCATGACCACCTGGCCGATGTCCGCCCGGGTGCCGTCGCGCAGCGCGATCTGGGCGAGCACCTCGGCGGTGCAGCAGATGATCGGCGCGGTCGGGTTCACGCTCGCGTCGCCGGTCATCATGCCGACCTGTTCGGTGCCGAACATCTTCACCAGGTCGAAGAACTTCTCCGAGACCAGCGCCTTGATCGGGGCGGTGTAGAAGGTCCGCTTCCCCTCCGCCAGCGCGGCGAAGTGCGCCCCCGCCGCCACCAGGCTCTTGCCCGACCCGGTCGGCGTCGCGAGGATCACGTTGTTCCCCGACACCAGCTCGATCAGCGCCTCCTCCTGTGCCGGGTACAGCGTGATCCCGCGCTCCTCCGACCAGGCTGCGAACGTCTCGTACAGCGCGTCGGGGGTGGCGGGCTTCGGCATCAGATCAAGGAGGGTCACCCGGCTATCTTGCCTGCTCGCCGCCACCCCGGGCAAAGCCCGGTGCCGGGAGGGGAGGGCCGGAGGGGATTCCGCGGGCGTCGGTCACGGGGTTCGGGCGGCCGACGGGGGATAACCTCCTTCTGGCATGCTCACGTCCCGATCTCTAATTGGGGGATCCCATGGCAATCGGACGACGACGACTCCTCGCCTCCGTCGCGCTCACCGCCCTCGCCGCGCCCGCCCTGACCAAGGCGACGGCGACCCGCGCGGCCGCGGCCGTACCCGGGGCCGTACCCGCGGCCGTACCCGGAGCCGTACCCGGAGCCGCGGCCACCGGCTCCGGGCCGCTGTTCATGCAGATCGTCGCGCACGAGGACGACGACATCCTGTTCATGAACCCGGACCTCTCCAACGCCCTCGCCGACGGCACGCCGTCCGTCACCGTCTTCGTCACCGCGGGGAACGCGACCGGCGACCCCTGCTCCACCGTCTGCTGGGACACCGCCGGCGAACCGCTGCGCACCTGGAACCGGCAGATGGGCGCGGTCAACGCCTACTCCCGGATGACCGGGGTCGGCGACACCGACCCGGCCACCGACGAGGTCGGGCACTGGACGGTCGAGGCCTGGACGGTCGCCGGCAAGCAGGTCGAGCGGTACGTCCTCAAGGGCCGGCCGGTGCACCTGGTCTTCCTCAACCTGCACGACGCCCGGCTCGGCGGCGTGCTGAACGGTGGCACCGACACCACCGTCGTCCCGGTCGGCAGCCCGCTGCCCGGGCCGTCCACCTACACGGCCGCTGACGTCGTCGAGGTGCTGCGGCACCTGATGGCGACCTACCGACCGACCGTGCTCCGGGCCCAGGACGAACTCCCGGACCGCCGCTACTCCGGCGACCACTCCGACCACGTCGCCGCCGCGAAGTTCGCCGGCGAGGCGGCCCGGCTCCACGGCGGCAACCTGATCCAGGTGAACTACCGGGACTACAACATCACCGACGCCCCGGTGAACCTCGACCCGGCGACGGCCGGCGCCAAGGGCGTGTACTTCTCCGAGTACGCGAGCCACGACCACTCGGACGGGAACTACTCCGCCACCTGGTTCTCCCGGATGTACTACCGCTGGTCGCGCGGCACCTCCTGGGCCGGACTCAACCAGGACGGCCGGCCGCAGGTCTTCGTGGTCCGGGCCGGCGCCCTCCACACCTCCTGGCGGCAGGCCGACGGCAGTTGGGGCGGCCCGGTCCGGATGGCCGACCCGGGCGGGCGGCTCGCGCCCGGCATCGCCGTCGGCACCAACGCCGACGGCCGGCTGGAGGTCTTCGCCCGCCGCCTCACCGACCACCACCTCCTCTCCCTGCCGCAGGCCGTGCCCAACGGCCGCTGGTGGGACAGTTGGGCCGACCACGGCAACCCCAGCACCGGGCTCGGCAGCGATGACCAGGTCGGCGTGCCCGTCGTCGCCAACTCCCTGGACGGGCGGCTGGAACTCTTCGTCAAGAACGGCGCAGGCGGCCTCAGCGGCACCCGGCAGACCACCCCGGGCGGGGTGTGGACGGGCACCTGGACGGACCTCGGCGGCACCGACCTCCAGGACCCGGTCGCCGCGATCCGCAACGGCGTCGGGGCGATCGAGGTGTTCGCCGCCACCCGCACCGCCGTCCTCGGCTGGCGCCAGAGCACCCCCGACGGCGCCCTCACCGGCCCCGACCCGATCCCGGACGCCCGCCCGGCCAGCCCGCCCAAGGCCGTCCTCGACCAGGACGGCCGCATCGAACTCGCCTACCGCGAGGTCGGCACCGGCGCCGTGCTGGTCAGCTACCAGACCAAGCCCGGCGGACCGTGGAGCCGGTCCCCGGCCCCCCTCGGCGGCCACGGCGGAGTCGGCGAACCGGCCGCGGCCACCCTCGACGGCCGGGTCGTCCTGTTCGAGCGCAACGGCGGCGGCGGCGTCAGCACCACCGCCCAGACCGCCCCGAACAACGGCTACGGCCCCTGGCAGGACCTCGGCGGCACCGTCCTCGACCACCCGGCCGCCCTCGTCGACGGCAGCGGCGTCCTCCACCTCTTCGCCATCGGCACCGACGGCCGGGTGTACGTCCGCACGGCCACCACCCCCACCACCTTCGGCCCCTGGCAGAGCCTGCCGCTCTGACCGGACCTCCCGGCGGCTGTTCGGGAGTGGTCCCGAAC
>NZ_JBHVET010000679.1:0-4698 GCF_042802135.1 Kitasatospora sp. NPDC057512 | reverse complement strand
CCCCGGCTCTGGGTTGCTGTGGAGCCATGGTTGTCCGATCGATCCGTCCGGTCCCGTCCGCTACTTGACCGCGACCTGGGAGATGTCGAGCACGCCGGTCCAGTCGCTGATGACGATGTTGCGGACGTCCTTGCCGGACAGCCGCTTGTAGACGGGGTGGAACAGCGGGACGGTGAGGGCCTGGTCGCCGATCCGCTTGTCCAGGGCGCCCCAGCGCTTGGCGGCCTCGGCGTGGTCGGTGATCTTGTTGATCTGGTCGATCTCGTCGTTCACCGAAGGGTCGTTCAGCTGCGCGGAGTTGAAGTTGTAGCCGTCGGTGACGATCTGCCGGCCGTCGAAGATCGGCGCCAGGAACGGGCCGCCGGACGGCCAGTCGGCGCCCCAGCCGGAGAGGAAGAGGCCGGGCTCGGTGCCGACGGTGTGGATCGTCTTGGAGTACCGGGTGGAGTCCAGGGCCTCCAGCTGGACGGTGATCCCGGAGGCCTTCAGACCGTCCTGGACGGCGGCGGCCAGGTCCGGGCCGTAGCCCTTGCCGATGGCGCTGGAGTGGGTGAGCGTGATGGTCAGGCCGTCCGGGTAACCGGCCTCCTTCAGCAGCTCCCTGGCCTTCTCCGGGTTGCCCGTGGCGCCGGCCGGGAACGGGTCGTACGGCGTGTACCCGAAGGTCTCCTGGGCGGGCAGGTAGGTGGTGGCGGCCTCGGCGAGCGAGGAGCCGCCGGCGGCGTTGACGACCGAGGTGCGGTTGATCGCGTAGGCGACGGCCTGGCGGACCTTCGGGTCGTCGAAGGGCTTGACCTTCGGGTTGAACGCCAGGTAGTTGACGTAGCCGAAGTGGCCGGTGCCGACGCGCGCGGCGAGGGCCTTGTCGTCCTTCACCTGGGCGAGCTCGGAGGGGCCGAGGTTGGTGTCGGTGGTGACGGCGGCCGCGTCGGCGCCGGTGCCGGCGGAGAGCCGCTGGTTGATCACCGCCGGGTCGAGCCCGGACTGCACGTCGATGGTGTCCGGGTACGCCTTGCGCTGGTCGTCCGTCGCCGCCGACCAGTTGGGGTTGCGCTTGAGGACGAGGTGGGCGCCGTCGTTCTCGTTCTTGACGACCTGGTAGGGGCCGGAGGAGACGGGGTGCTCCTGGTACTTCGTCCCGCTGTCCTTGGCCTTCGGGACGGGGGCGAACTGCGTCTGGGTGGCGAGGTACGGGAAGTCGCCCTCGGGCTTGTTGAGGCGGAAGACGATGGTCTTCTCGTCCGGCGTCTCGATGGCGTCCAGACCGCGCGCGTCCTTGTACGGGCCCTGGTAGTCCGCGGCGCCGACCAGCCAGTCCCTCAGGAACGGTGCGCCGCCGGAGAGTTCGGGGGCGAATGACCTCTCGATGCCGTACTTGATATCGGCCGTGGTGATCGGCGAACCGTCCTCGAAGGTCAGGCCGTCCTTGAGGTGGTACGTCCACACCGTCGCGCCCTCCGACGGGGTGCCGGTGTCGGTGGCGAGGTCCGGGACGACCTTGGTGCCGGCCGCGCCGTCGGCCCGGTTGCGGGTGGTGAGGGTGCGGAAGACCAGGGAGGGGACGTTGCCGCCGCCGGAGGTGTAGAGCCGTGCGGGGTCGAACTGGTCCTGCGGGTTCTGGTTGAGGACGGTGAGGGTGCCGCCCTGCTGCGGCGCGGCGTCCTTGCCGGAGCCTCCACCGCCGTCGGCCTTCGGTCCGCACGCCGCCAGTCCGACGACCAGGG
Source organism: Kitasatospora sp. NPDC057512 (assembly GCF_042802135.1). Lineage (NCBI taxonomy): Bacteria > Bacillati > Actinomycetota > Actinomycetes > Kitasatosporales > Streptomycetaceae > Kitasatospora > Kitasatospora sp. NPDC057512. Next base: position 2,974 of record NZ_JBHVET010000679.1, on the reverse strand, counting down.
CGACGGTGACGGTCGCCGTGGCGAGGCGGCGAGGGGTGAAGGTGGTTCGAGACATCGGAAAGGGGGCCTTTCGCTACCGATGGTGTACGGAGGAAGGCGGGCGACAGTGAGGCTTGGGGGAGAGTGAGCGGCACCGCGCCCGCAGGAGGGGGCGACGCCCCGACACGGCGATCACCGCGAAACGCGTCGGGGCAGGGCGGATTCAGCGACAGAGATTGTCGGAAACGCAGTGCGCGGCCACGCCGATCAGCGCCAGCTCGATGGCGGCGCACTCGATCGGGTGACGGTCAGACATGCCGAGAAGAATGTATGACGTTAAGGAGGATGTCAAAAAGCCCGACCACCATTCGGACAACGCGTGAACACCGTGAACGCCGGGCGCATCGGAAACACCGCGAACACCGGGAACACCGGGAATGTCCGCGACGTATCGGTGGGATGACCGATGTGCGCGGGTGGGGGGCGTGGCCATAGTCCTCGGAGAGCGTTCGCGGACGGCCCGCGACGCACCCGGTTTTCCGAAAGGACCTTCCATGGACACGTACGCGGATCTGGTGTTCCTCGACGGGCGGGTGGTCACCGTCGACGCGGAGTTCTCCGTCGCCTCCGCCCTGGCGGTCACCGGAGGACTGATCAGCGCCGTCGGCGGGCGGGAGGACGTCGCCCCGCTGATCGGACCCGGCACCCGCGTCGTCGACCTGCGGGGGGCCACGCTGCTCCCCGGCATCAACGACTCCCACCTGCACGGGTGCGCCTTCGGCATGGCCTCGCCGCCGCTCGCCCTCGACCTCGGCCACCCCGCCGTGGGCTCCCTCGGCGACGTGGCCGAGGCGGTGCGGGAGGCCGTCGGGCGGACCCCGGCCGGGCAGTGGATCACCGGGCACGGCTGGGACACCGGCTACCTCGACGAGTGCGTCCAGGACCCGTCGCGGCAGCCCTCGCGGCGCGACATCGACGCCGTCAGCCCGGACCACCCGGTCGTCCTGTACTCCTTCTCCGGGCACGCCACCTGGGTCAACTCCAAGGCCCTGGAACTGATCGGGATCGACCGGCACACCGTCGCGCCGCCCGGCGGGGCGATCGTCGCGGACGAGGCCGGGGAGCCCACCGGGCTGCTCCACGAGGGAGCCCAGGACCTCGTCCAGAACGCGCTGCCGCCGCTCGGCCGGCGGGAGCGGACCGAGGCGATCCGGTCGACCCTCGCCACGCTGGCCCGGCTCGGCGTGACCAGCTACACCGAGCCCGGGCTCGGCCCCGGCGGCGACGGCATCATGCGGGGCGCGCTCGGCGCGGAGACCCTCGACGTCTACCGCCGGCTGCTGGCCGACGGCGAACTCACCGCCCGCGTCGGCGTCCTGCTGCTGCCCACCGGGATGACGAGCACCAGCGAGGAGTTCGCCCGGGCCCTCGCGGCCCTCGACGCCGCCGCTGCCGCCGGTGACGCCGCCGCCGATCCTCGCCGCCTCGCGATCCACGGGGTCAAGGTCTTCGCCGACGGCGTCGTCCCCAACAGGACGGCCTGGATGCACGAGCCGTACGTCGGCGGCGGCTGCGGATCGCTGTGCGTCGGCGGCGGGAGCGACGCCGAGCGGACCGCCGAGATCGACGCCATCATCCGGCTCGCCCACACCGCCGGGCACCAGGTGGGCGTCCACGCCACCGGCGACCGGGGCGGCGACGCCGTCGCCGACGCCCTCGCCGCGGCCGTGGCCGGGCACCCGCGGCCCGACGCCCGGCACTACGTCATCCACGGCGACTTCCTCACCGCGCACAGCATGGAGGTGCTCGCCGCGCACGGCTTCGGCGTCAACATGAACCCGACCATCAAGTGGACCGTCGCCGACATGGAGGAGGACTTCGTCGGCGCCGAGCGGGCCGCGTACGCCTGGCCCTACCGCTCCGCCCTCGACGCCGGGGTGCGGGTCGCCAGCGGCTCCGACGCCCCCGTCACCCACCCGGACTGGCGCCAGGGCGTCGCCACCATGGTGCTGCGCGAGTCCAAGGCCGCCGGCCGGGTCAGCGGCCCCGAGCAGCGCATCGGCCTGGCCGAGGCGATCCGCACCTACACGATCGACGCGGCCTGGCAGGACTTCGCCGAGGACTGGAAGGGCTCGCTGGAGCCGGGCAAGGCCGCCGACCTCTGCGTACTGGACGGGGACCTGCTCGCCGCCGACCCCCGGGACATCCCGACGATGCCCGTCGTCCTCACCGTCATGGACGGGAAGGTCGTGCACGACGCCCTGCGCGATTGACGTACCCCCGGCACAAGATCATCCTTGGGGAATGGCAGCGGAACGGCACTGGGCGGACGTGCTGGACGCGGCCGTCCGCGTCCGCGCGGCCGCCAGGAACGCCGCGGCCGCCGGGACCGGCGTCGACGCGGTCCTGGCGGCACTGTCGGAGGTGGTCGAGTACGACCACGCCTCGCTGGCCCGCTGGGACCCGCTGCGCCGGCGCCACACCACCCTGGCCGGGAGCTACCCGGACGAGGCCACCGCCTACATCGAGACCCGCCTCCACCACGACCCGGTGTTCCCCGTGCTCCGCGGCCCGGCCCGGGACGGCCTCTGGCTCGGGGACGTCCCCCGGCCGCTCCTGGCGGCGTCCCCGGGCTTCCGGGAGGTGCTGTCCCCGCTCGGCATCGAGGGCGGCGTGGCCCAGTGCCTGTTCGCCGCCGACGGCCGGTACGTCGGCATGCTGAACGTCAGCACCCGCCGGCCCCGGCGCACCCCCGACCCGGCCCGCGCCGTGGTCACCCTGCTCACCGAGGCCCTGGCCGCCGCCGTCGCCCCCCACCCGGGCCCGCGGCCCGCGACGGCCGATCCGGCCGCCCCCGCCGACCCCGGCGCCTCCCGGCCCGGCGGACTCTCGCCCCGGGAGCTCCAGGTGCTGACCGAACTCACCGCCGGCCGCACCAACCGGGAGATCGCCGAGCGCCTGTACATCACACCCCGTACGGTGGGCACCCACATCG
>NZ_JBHVET010000678.1:0-4707 GCF_042802135.1 Kitasatospora sp. NPDC057512 | reverse complement strand
AGGCCCCCGGCCGGGACCGGCCTCGGGCCGGCGCCCCTGCCGTCCCCCGGCAAGGGCCCGACGGCACCCGTCGGCCCGGCGACCCCTGCGGGGCCCGCGGGTCCTGGGGACCCTGGGGACCCGGGGCCGCGCGCCGGCCGGGTCTCCCGTCCGATGATCGCCGCGGCCGTCGCCGTCGGCCTGGTGCTGGTCGGCACCTCCGTGATGGTGACCCAGCGCAGCGGCAGCGACCCGCACGGACCGGCCCAGGCCGACGCCCCGCCCGGCAATGTCGCCGGCTTCGACGAGCACGGCGGCACCGCCGGAGGCGCCGCGCCCGACGGGCAGTCGGGTTCGGCGGCACCGCAGCCGGACGGTTCGGCCGCACCGACGTCGGGCGACCAGGCGGCCTCGGCCCCGAACGGCACCGGCGGCGGCGCCAGCGGGGGCGGTGGCGGGGGCGGTGCCGGTGCGGCCGCCCCTCCCGGCGGCGGGGCCAACCCTGCCGCGGGCAGCGTGAGTTCGGGTGGCGGGGGTGATCGCGCGCAGGGCGGTGCGGCCGCCGCCTCGGGTGGTTCGGGCGGTGGTGGCCCGGCCGCCGGCGGCACGGGCGGTGGCGGCGCGGCCAACCCGGCCCCGAACCCGCCGGCCCCCAACCAGCCGGCCCCGAACAAGCCGGCTCCGAATCCGCCGGCGTCCCAGCAGCCCGCGCCCCCGGCCGCCAAGCCGCCCGCACCGGTCACCGTGATCGCCGGCCCGTACTGCTCGGGCGGCGGCCAGTACAAGGTCAACGGCTGGTTCGACCAGGGCACCAGCGGCTGGCGCAACAACTCCGGCGGCTACAGCGGCGACGGCTGCAACGGCACCTACGCCTCGATGCCGATGTCCGGCAGCGCCAGCAAGGACGACAGCGGCAACTCGGTCGTCTGGACCTTCACCGTGGACAAGGTCACCAGCTGCACCCTGTCGGTCTACATCCCGGCCAGCGGCGACGTGAAGCAGGTGGGCGGCAACCCGAGCACCTACACGGTGCAGAGCGGTGGCGGCCAGGTGGGCTCGTTCACCATCAACCAGGCGGCGAGCCGGGGCAGTTGGGTGAACAACGGGCCGTTCACCTACCGCGGCCCGATCTCCGTCACGCTGCACAGCCGCGGCGTGGACTGGGGCGGCTCCAGCGGCGCCCACCACGCCGCCAGCGCCGTCCGCGCCACCTGTACGGCCTGACCCCGGCGCCGACCCGCCGGGGCCCGGCCCGGGCCCACCGAGCGACCCAGCCACCGAACCACAACGCCCCACGACGAAGGGAACCCCAGGCAATGTCGCGCCCGGTGCTGACGGTCTGCGCGGAGCAGCGGGAGCCCGGCTCCTACCGGACGATCGGCGAGGCCCTCCAGGCGGCCGGCAGCGGGGCGGTGATCTCGGTCCGGCCCGGCCGGTACGACGAGAACCTGGTGCTCACCAAGGCGGTGGGCATCACCGCCGCCGACGTCCGGGGCAGTGTGCGGATCAGCCCCCGGCGCGGTTCGGTGGTCCAGGTGCTCACCGAGGCCGTCCAGTTGACCGGGCTGGTGCTCCAGGGGCAGGACGACGAGCTGCCCGCCGTCGACGTCCCGCGCGGCCGCCTCACCGTGCGGGACTGCGAGGTGATCGGCAACGCCTGGACCGCCGTGCTCACCCGCGGGCCCGGTGAACTCGTCATGCGCGGCAGCCGGGTCACCAACCCGGCCGGCGCCGGGCTGGTGGAGACCTCCACCGGTTCCAGCGTGATCGAGGACAGCGTCGTCGAGCACCTGGGCACCTCGGCCGTGGTCATCGGCGAGCGGGCCGACCCGACGGTCCGGCGCTGCGTGCTGCGCGACGCCCGCGGCAACGGCCTGTGCGCCAACGGTGAGGCGCGCGGCGTCGTCGAGGACTGCGAGATCTCCGGCACCGACAAGCCCGCCGTCGCCCTGGAGGAACGGAGCAGCACGCGCCTGCTGCGCACCGCGATCCGGGACAGCGCGCTCGGCGTCTTCGTCGGTTCCGCCGCCCGGGTCGTGCTGGAGGACTGCTCCGTCACCGCCGTGCGCGGCCACGGCTACGTCCTCACCGACGGCACCGACCCGCTGCTGCGCCGCTGCCGCGCCGTCCGCCCCCAGGGGTACGGCCTGCACATCGCGGGCCGGGCCCGGGGTACCCTGGAGGACTGCGAGGTCACCGCCCCCACCGGGGTCGGCATCCACGTCGGTGGGTCGGCCGGGCCCAGCCTGCTGCGGACGGTGGTGCGCGACGCCGGGGCCGACGGCGTCGAACTCACCGGGGGGAGCACCCCCGGGTTCGACCGCCTGGAGGTCCGCCGCGCGGCCGGTGCCGGCATCGTGGTGCGCGACGGCGCCGACCCGCTGCTGTGCCGCGGCACCGTCACCGCCGCCGGCCGCCACGGGATCGAGGTGCTGCGCGACGGGCGCGGCCGGCTGGAGGACGTCACCGTCGTCGACGCCGGCCGGCACGGGGTGCGGATCGCCGACGGCGCCCACACCCACCTCGGCGGCGGCCTGGTGCGCGCCAGCGGGTCCTGCGGGATCTCGGTCGGCGCCGGGGGCGTCGCCATCCTGCGCGACGTCGAGTCCACCGACAACGCCCTCGACGGCGCGAGCGTCGAACGCGGCGGCGAACTGGCCGCCACCCGCACCCGGTTGGGGACCAACCGGCGGCACGGGCTGCACCTGCTGCCGGGCGCCCGCGCCACCCTGACCTGCTGCCGGCTCGGCGACAACACCGTGGACGGGCTGCGCTCCGAGTCCGCGGAGCCCGTCCGGCTCACCGACTGCACGGCTGCCGGGAACCGGGGCGCCGGACTGTGGCAGACCGCGCCGACCGACCGCCTCGTGGTGGAGAACCTCGACAGCCGGGACAACCGCTCGCCGGATGCCCACGGCACGGCGGCCGTCGCCACCGCCGCCCTAGCCGAGGACGGGGACAGGGACGGCGACGGCGACGGTGCGGACGCCCCGGCGAACGGGGCCGCCGAGCCGCGGGGTCCGCAGGCCGTCCTCCAGGCCCTGGTCGGGCTGGAGGGCGTCAAGGAGCAGGTCGCCACCCTGGTCAACCTCGGCAAGCTGACCCGCCGCCGCGAGCAGGCAGGGCTGCCCGCCCCGCCGATGAGCCGGCACCTCGTCTTCGCCGGCCCGCCCGGCACCGGCAAGACCACCGTCGCCCGGCTCTACGGGGCGATCCTCGCCGAGCTCGGCGTGCTGCGCCGCGGCCACCTGGTCGAGGTCGCCCGGGCCGACCTGGTCGCCCCGGTCATCGGCGGGACGGCCCTGAAGACCACCGAGGTGGTCAGGGAGGCCCTCGGCGGTGTGCTGTTCGTCGACGAGGCCTACACCCTCTCGGCGGGCTCCGGCGCCACCGGCCCGGACTTCGGCCGGGAGGCCGTCGACACCCTGGTGAAGCTGATGGAGGACCACCGCGACGACCTGGTGGTGATCGTCGCCGGGTACGAGGCCGGGATCCGCGGGTTCCTGGCCGCCAACCCGGGCCTGGCCTCGCGGTTCAGCCGCACCGTCGAGTTCCGGAACTACAGCGCCGACGAGCTCGCCACGATCGTCGGGCAGGCCGCCGGCGGACACGGCTACGAGCTTGCCGAGGGCACCCGGGAGGCGCTCGCCGCGCACTTCGACCGGATGCCCAAGGGCGCCGACTTCGGCAACGGCCGGGCCGCCCGCAAGGTGTTCGAGGAGATGGTCGACCGGCAGGCCTCCCGGCTCGCCGAACTGGAGCACTTCGACAACGCGGCGCTCACCCGGCTGCTGCCCGCCGACGTCGGCGAGGAGTTCGACGAGGCCGGCGCGGGGCGGGCCGGGGAGCCCGGCCCGCTCGACCGGCTGCGCGCCATGGTCGGCCTCGCCGCCGCCAAGGAGCAGGTCGAGGACCTGGTCAACCTGACCCGCCAGTCCCGGCGCCGGGTCGAGGCCGGGCTGCCCGCCGCGAGCCTCAGCCACCACCTGGTGTTCTCGGGCCCGCCCGGCACCGGCAAGACCACCGTCGCCCGGCTGTACGGCGAACTCCTCGCCGAACTCGGCGTCCTGCCCTCCGGCCGGCTGGTCGAGACCGCCCGCGCCGACCTGGTCGGCCGCTACCTCGGCCACACCGCCCACCTCACCCGGGACGCCTTCGAACGCGCCCGCGGCGGCGTGCTGTTCATCGACGAGGCGTACACGCTGACGCCCCGCAACGGCAGCGGCGGGGACTTCGGGCAGGAGGCGGTGGACACCCTGGTGAAGCTGATGGAGGACCACCGCGACGAGGTCGTGGTGATCGTGGCCGGCTACCAGGAGGAGATGCGCGGCTTCCTCGCCTCCAACCCCGGCCTGGCCTCCCGGTTCTCCCGGGAGGTCACCTTCGACCACTACGCGGACGAGGAACTCGTCACCATCGTCCGGGCGCGGGCCGAGACCGCCGGCTACACCTGCACCCCGGAGACCCTGGCCGCACTCGGCACCCTGTTCGGCGCCGTCCCCCGCGACCGCTCCTTCGGCAACGGCCGGTTCGCCCGGCAGGTGCTCGAAGCGATGATCACCCGGCAGGCGGGCCGGCTGTCCCGGGTCGACGTGGTGGACCTGGACGAACTCAGCCTGCTGCTGCCGCAGGACATCCCGGCCGAACGGCTCGGCACCCTCGCGTGACCACGCCGCCGCCCCGCCCCCCGGGCGGCGGGCGCGGCCGGCCCCGCCCGCCGGCGGGGCC
>NZ_JBHVET010000677.1:0-4717 GCF_042802135.1 Kitasatospora sp. NPDC057512 | reverse complement strand
CGCTCGGGGCTGCAGGTCTTGCCGCCGGCGGCCGCGGCCGGGTCGACCGGCGCCACCACCGGCACCGCGCGGACGTGGTTGCCGGTGCCGAGCAGGTCGTCCCAGTTGCCGTAGATCAGGTTGGCGTTGTTGACCATCACGAAGACCATCAGGACGGCCGTGACCTGGCAGAACATGATCATGACGATCCGGGTGAGGTAGCGTACCGGCTGCGGGCCGCCGACCTTCCCCCAGAACAGCAGCGCCACTGTGATGGACACCGGCACCAGGATGACGGTGAGGAGGAGGAATGGCGTACCTGTCAGTTCCATCGAGTTCTCGTATCCGGGTCGCACGCCGCCCGGGCCCCACTCGCCCGAACGCACGTCAATGGCATCAGACGGCGATGGACCGGTGATCGGTTGCCGTCCGAATCTGTGCGGAACCTGAGAGGAACATCACTTTCTTGTGATGAACCGCCTTCGGATCGGCGCCTAGTCTGCCACCCGAACGGACGTCGTCCGGACCAGATGTTCAGCGAACTACCAGGAAAGGTCCCCCGGGGCACCTTACCTCCCAGGCGGTTCGCGCTGCCGGGCGAGGCGGTGCGATACCGCGCGGCACGGGCAGGGAGACTATGGGGATGAGCATCACCCGCTTTCGCCCGTCCCACCGCTTCTGGCCCGCGTGCGCCGTCCTGGCACTCGCGGTGGCCGTGGCCGGTTGCAGCAGTACTGGAGGCAGACGCGCCGAGGAGGCCCGCGCCAAGGCCGCGGCCACCGGCGGCGGCGCCGTCTCGACTCCGCGCTGGAAGGTCGCCATGGTGACCCACGCCGGAGCCGGCGACGCCTTCTGGGACACTGTGCGCAAGGGCGCCGAGCAGGCCGCCGCCAAGGACAACATCACCTTCCTGTACTCCAACGACGCGCAGACCCAGAACCAGGTCCAGCTCGTCCAGGCCGCCATCGACCAGAAGGTCGACGGCCTGCTGGTCACCCTCGCCAAGGGCGACGCCATGGCGGACGTCCTCGGCAAGGCCAAGGCCGCCGGCATCCCCGTGATCACGATCAACTCCGGCCAGGAGTACTCCCAGAAGTTCGGCGCGCTGACCCACATCGGTCAGGACGAGTCCACCGCCGGTCAGGCGGCCGGTACCGAGCTGGCCTCGCGCGGCCGCAAGAACGTGCTCTGCGTGATCCACGAGCAGGGCAACGTCGGCCAGGAGCAGCGCTGCTCCGGCGCCCAGTCCAAGGCCGGCGGAGCCTTCCAGGTGCTCTACGTCAACGGCGTCGACATGCCCGACGCCCGCGCCGCGATCTCCGCCAAGCTCCAGGCCGACCCGTCCATCGACACCGTGCTCACCCTCTCCGGCCCGATGGCCGCCACCGGCCTCCAGGCCGTCCAGGACGCCCACCGCAGCGTCGAGCTGGACACCTTCGACCTGGGCACGCAGGTGGTGTCCGGGCTCAAGTCCGGCAGCGTCGGCTTCGCCGTCGACCAGCAGCCCTACCTCCAGGGCTACACCGGCGTCGACCTGATCTGGCTGTACAAGTACAACCTGAACATGCTCGGCGGCGGCAAGCCCGTGGAGACCGGCCCGCAGATCCTGACCAAGGACAACGCCGACGCGCTCGCCGAGTACGTCGCGAGGGGGACCAGGTGAGCGCCCCCGACCTCCTCGCCCAGGACGGCCTGGTCGACGGCCGCCCGGCGGCCCTGCGGCGGCTCCTCGCCCGCCCCGAGCTGGGCTCGCTGATCGCCGCCGTCGCGGTCTTCACGGTCTTCGCCGTCGTCGCCGAACCGTTCCTGCGGGTCTCCTCGCTGGGCACCGTGCTGTACGCGGCCTCCACCATCGGGATCATGGCGGTGCCGGTCTCGCTGCTGATGATCGGCGGCGAGTTCGACCTCTCGGCCGGCGTGCTGGTCACCACCGCCGCGCTGACCTCCTCGATGGTCTCGTACCAGTTCACCGCGGTGACCTGGGTCGGCGTGCTGGTCTCGCTGGCGACCACGCTGGCCATCGGCGGGTTCAACGGCTGGATGCTCGGCCGCACCAGGCTGCCCAGCTTCATCGTCACGCTCGGCACCTTCCTGATGCTGACCGGCGCCAACCTGGGCGTCACCAAGGCGATCTCCGGCACCGTCTCCACCAAGTCGATCTCCGACATGGAGGGCTTCGCCGCCTGCCGCTGGCTGTTCGCCTCCGAGGTGACCGTCGGCGGGCTGACGATCAAGGCCACCGTCTGGTGGTGGCTCGGCCTGCTGGTGGTCGGCAGCTGGGTGCTGCTGCGCACCCGCTTCGGCAACTGGATCTTCGCGGTCGGCGGCGACGCGGACGCGGCCCGCGCGGTCGGCGTGCCGGTCGCCCGGACGAAGACCCTGCTCTACCTGGGCGTCGGCTTCGGCGCCTGGGTGCTCGGCCAGCACCTGCTGTTCTCCTTCGACACCGTGCAGTCCGGCGAGGGCGTCGGCAACGAGCTGATCTACATCGTCGCGGCGGTCATCGGCGGCTGCCTGATCACCGGCGGCTACGGCTCGGTGGTGGGCTCCGCGCTCGGCGCGCTGATCTTCGGCATGGCCAGCAAGGGGATCATCTACGCCCAGTGGAACCCGGACTGGTTCAAGTTCTTCCTCGGCGCGATGCTGCTGCTGGCCGCGCTGCTGAACGCCTACGTCAAGCGCCGGGCCGAGCGGGGGCCGCGATGAACACGGACCTCACGGGGGCCGCGACGAACACGGATGCGATGGGAACCGAACTGCTCTCGCTCGACGGCGTCGGCAAGAGCTACGGCACCGTCCGGGCGCTCCAGGACGTCTCGCTGACCCTGCGGGCCGGCGAGATCAGCTGCGTGCTCGGCGACAACGGGGCCGGCAAGTCCACCCTGATCAAGATCATCTCCGGGTTGCACCAGCACGACGAGGGCACCCTCACCGTCGGCGGCGAGGCGGTCCGCTTCGACTCCCCGCGCCAGGCCCTGGACCGCGGCATCGCCACCGTCTACCAGGACCTCGCGGTCGTCCCGCTGATGCCGGTCTGGCGCAACTTCTTCCTCGGCTCCGAGCGGGGCACGCGCCGCTGGGGCGGCCTGCGGCTGGACGCCGACGGGATGCGCGCCACCACCCGCGAGGCGCTCGCGCGGATGGGCATCGACCTGTACGACGTCGACCGGCCGATCGGCACCCTCTCCGGCGGGCAGCGCCAGTGCGTGGCGATCGCCCGCGCGGTGCACTTCGGCGCCAAGGTGCTGATCCTGGACGAGCCCACCGCCGCGCTCGGCGTCAAGCAGTCCGGGGTGGTGCTCAAGTACGTCACCGCCGCCCGCGACGCCGGGCTCGGGGTCGTGCTGATCACCCACAACCCGCACCACGCGTACCTGGTCGGCGACCACTTCACCCTGCTCCGGCGGGGCCGGATGGCGGGCAGCCATCCGCGTGCCGAGATCAGCCTCGAACAGCTCACCACCGAGATGGCCGGCGGCTCCGACCTCGCCGAGCTCTCGCACGAGCTGGCCCGACCGTCGGTCTCCGACCCCCGTGACCCCGCCCCCGGCGGCTCCGGCACCGGGCCCTCCGGTAGCGGAGAATCGGCTTCCGGAGAATCCGACCCCCGAGAACCCGACACCCGTGAGGAGCGTCCGCAGCCGTGACCGGCTCCCAAGGCAGCACCCGGCCACCCGTCCTGCCGACCCTGCTCGGCCTCGGCCCGCGCGCCGAGCGCCGCCGCCGCGCCCTGCCCGCCGGGATACTGCGGCTGCCCACGATCGGCGTCGACATCGGCGGCACCAAGGTGGTCGCCGGGGTGGTGGACGGCGAGGGCAAGGTGCTGGAGAAGCTGCGCACGGACACGCCGCACAAGAGCAAGAGCCCCAAGGTGGTCGAGGACGTCATCGTCGAGCTGGTGCTCCAGCTCGCCGACCGGCACGACGTCCACGCCGTCGGCATCGGCGCGGCCGGCTGGGTCGACGCCGACCGCTCCAAGGTGCTGTTCGCCCCGCACCTCAACTGGCGCAACGAGCCGCTCCAGGAGGCGCTCAGCGAGCGGCTGCGGTTCCCGGTGATCGTGGAGAACGACGCCAACGCGGCCGCCTGGGCCGAGTGGCGCTTCGGCGCCGGGCGCGGCGAGGACCACATGGTGATGCTCACCCTGGGCACCGGCATCGGCGGTGCGGTGGTCCGGGACGGCTACGTGGACCGCGGCAAGTACGGCCTGGCGGGCGAGTTCGGGCACATGCAGGTGCTGCCCGGCGGCCACCGCTGCCCGTGCGGCAACCGGGGCTGCTGGGAGCAGTACTCCTCCGGCAACGCGCTGGTGCGCGACGCGCGCGAGCTGGTCGCCGAGGAGTCGCCGGTGGTGCAGCCGCTGCTGGCCCGGGCGGGCGGCACGGTCGAGGGCATCACCGGGCCGCTGGTCACCGAGGCCGCCCAGGACGGCGACCCGGTCGCGACCGAGCTGCTCTACGAGGTCGGCACCTGGCTCGGCGTCGGCATCGCCAACCTGGCCGCCGCGCTGGACCCGGGCCGCTTCGTGATCGGCGGCGGGGTCTCCGAGGCCGGCGACCTGCTGCTCGGTCCGGCCCGGGACACCTTCCGCCGCACCCTCACCGGGCGCGGCTTCCGCCCGGAGGCCGCCATCGTGCACGCCGCCCTCGGCAACGAGGCGGGCCTGGTCGGCGCGGCCGACCTGGCCCGCCAGGTGGCGCGGCGCTTCCGCACGATCAAGCGGCGGCGGGTGGAGCGC
>NZ_JBHVET010000676.1:0-4734 GCF_042802135.1 Kitasatospora sp. NPDC057512 | reverse complement strand
CGGGGTTCGGGACCGCGGCCGCGCTGCGCCATCAGTTCGTCCGCTCGCTGGGGACGGGCCGTGGCCGCGAGGGCGCTCCCGTTCCAACGGCGGACGGCCGGATGGCGCATCGCAACGTCCCGTCGTACGGCCTGGACCGGTCGGCGGGGCCGTTGCTCTGGCGGGGTGATCCGCCACCGCCGCGCGCACGTTGGGGCCCGTCGGGCGCCCGCCGTGCCGTAGGCATGACCCGTGTTCCGGGCCCGCTCCCGTCACCGGCAGGGCCCGACCCCCCGTCCCCCCTTCGAAGGAGCCGCCATGCCCGCCGTGCCCGCCACGCCCCAGGAACCGGACCCCGCCACCGGGCCGTCGGACGCCGCGACGTTCGGCAAGAGGACACTGGTGAGCACCGACCCGAAGGACTGGGTCCCCGTTCTCAAGGCCGGCTTCGTCTGCACCGTCGCACACCTCGAAATCAGCACCCCGGACGACCGGCTGACGGTCAGGCCCAGATGCGTCCCCATGGTCTACGCCTACCACGAGGAGGACGGCAAGAGGCTCCTCTACCTGCACGGGTCCATCTACTACCCGACGGGGATCCCGGTCTCGCTGAAGCACCTGTGGAGCGAGGACGGCGTGTCCGTCTCCCTGGCCGTCGCCCTCGTCGACGGCCTCGTCGTGGGACGCGCGGCCATCAGCACCTCCCTCAACTACCGCTCCGTCGTCGTCAACGGCACCGCCAGGAAGGTCGACCCCTCCGGGCGCGCGAAGGCCTTCGAGGCGCTCAGCGACCAGATCGTCCCCGGCCGCTGGAGCGAGCTGCGCCCCATCGACGACAAGGACCTGAACACGGACGGGCAGCACATGCCCACCACCGGGGTCCTCTCCGTCGACCTCGGCGAGCAGGGAACGACGGTCCACGCCAAGACGGCGACCCACCCCGACGGGCCCGAACACGAGACCCAGCGGGACTGGGACCACCCCCACGCCTGGGGCGGCGTCCTCGCCCTGCGCCAGACGTACGGCGACCCCGTCCCCGACAAGCACGTCAAGCAGGGCACCCCCGTCCCCAAGTCCGTCCAGGACCTCGTCAAGAGCCACCAGGCCACGTAGGACGCGCCACCGTCGACGGCCCGGAGCGGGCGGGCTCGGGCGTCTCCGGCGGCGTGCGAGGGTGCGGGCGCCGCCGCCCCGCCCTGGCCGAGGACTGCGTCCCCGCCCCGGCCGCCGCCTGCCGGGCGGTCCGCCGCCGTACGGATTTCTGGACTTGTAGGTCCATTTTCGGCTGCCTACCGTGCTGCGCGTTCCCCCCTTTTCCTCCCGAACGAGCCCGCACAGGAAGGTTCCAGCCCATGCACGCGATCCGGATCGAGGAGCACGGCGGCCCCGAGGCCATGCGCTGGACCGAACTGCCGGACCCGGTCCCCGGCCCCGGCGAGGCGCTGGTGCACCTGGGCGCGGCCGGGGTGAACTACCTGGACGTCGGCGCCCGCGCGCAGGGCGGTCCCGGCTGGGCGGCGCCGGTGGTGCTGGGCGCCGAGGGCATGGGGTACGTCGTCGCCCTCGGCGAGGGAGTGGCCGGACTGGCCGTCGGCGACCGGGTGGCCTGGTTCTACCACCCGGGCAGCTACGCCGAGTTGCTCGCCGTCCCGGCCGCCTCGCTGGTCGCGGTGCCCGACGGGGTGCCGGACGAGGTCGCGGGCGGCCTGCTGATGCAGGGCCTGACCGCGAGCCACCTGAGCACCGAGGTCCACCCCGTCGCCCCGGGTGACACGGCGGTGGTGCACGCGGCGGCGGGCGGGGTCGGCCGGCTGCTCACCCAGCTGGTCAGGGCACGCGGCGGGAAGGTGATCGGCCTGGTCTCCCGCGAGGAGAAGGCCGGCGTCGCGCGGGAGGCCGGCGCCGACCACGTCCTGGTCCACTCCGGCGGCGGATTCGAGGACCGGGTCAGGGAACTGACCGGCGGGCGCGGGGCCGACGTCGTCTACGACGGCGGCGGCGCCGGCACCTTCCGCTCCTCCCAGCTGGCGCTGCGCCCGCACGGGGTGCACGCCTACTACGGCCCGTTCATGGGCGTGCCCGAACTGCGGCCCACCGACCTGCCGAACAGCATCCTGCTGACGTACCCGGTGGTGCACCACCACGTCCCGACCCGCGAGGCGCTGGTGCGGCGCACCGGCGAGCTGTTCGACCTCGTCCTGGCGGGGCGGCTCACCCAGCGGATCACCAGCCGCTACCCGCTGGCCGAGGCGGCTCGGGCGCACGCGGACCTGGAGTCCCGGCGCACCACGGGCAAACTGGTGCTGCTGCCGTGAGCGCGCGGACCGCACCGAGGAGTACGGGCTCCGGGCCGCCGACCCGCAAGGGCGTCGCCACCAGGCAGCGCATCGTCGAGGGAGCCGCCCGGGAGATCCGCGAGGCGGGCGTGTTCGCGCTGCGCCTGGAGGACGTGATGGCCCGCACCGCCACCAGCAAGAGCCAGCTGTTCCACTACTTCCCCGGCGGGAAGGACGAACTGCTGCTGGCCGTGGCCCGCTTCGAGGCGGCCCGGGTGCTCGACGACCAGCAGCCGGAGCTGGGCGCCCTCACCTCCCGGGAGGCCTGGCTGCGGTGGCGCGACAAGGTCCTCGCCCGCTACCGCGCCCAGGGCGTCGACTGCCCGCTGCACGTGGCCCTGTCCCAGCCGGGTACGGCCACCGGCGCGGGCCGGACGGTGGCCACCGAACTGCTGGGGCAGTGGCGGCGGCAGCTCGCCGCGGGCATCCGCCACCTGCGGGACGGCGGTGCGATCGCCGCCGGCCTGGATGCCGAACGGGAGGCCGCGGCGCTGCTGGCCGGGATCCAGGGCGGGGTGCTGATCCTCATGACCACCGGCTCCACCGACCATCTGGAGGCGGCGCTGGACTCGGGCCTCGCCCGGCTGGGGCTCACGGAGGACTGACGACGCCCTGACGGAGGACCGGCTCGGGGCTCGCGACGGCGCCTCGACGGCGCCCCGGGGGTGACGCGGCGGGGTCGGCCCCGTACGGACGGGCACCGCCCCGGTGTGGAACGGGTCACATTCCAGGGGCTGTTGAGGGTTCGGAGTGACCAGGGTCACTCCCGGCGCGCGTTCGCGGCGCCCGGCGGCGCCCTCCCGTGGCGGGACTGGGCGGGCGCCGTCGCGGCACGGGCGAAGGGCCCGTCCGCTTCGGGACCTTGGTCGTGAATCCCCTCGACCTTCGCCCCGGTGGCGCCCCCTCCGGACCGGGGCAACCGTGGACGGTCGCCCGTTGTGACCGGGCGGTGGCGCCGTCCGAGGTGGGCGGCGTCTTCCCCTGCCGTCTACCCGGCGCACGGTGCGCAGTGCGTGCCGTACGCTCCGGAGGACCCCAAGTACATGTCCCAGACCATCGACAACGCCCCGTATACCGCGTTCCACCGCAGGCTGGCCCTCGCCTGTTCGGGCGGACCCCTGCTCGACGGCTACATCCTGAGCATCGTCGGCGTCGCCCTGATCGGGATGCGCCCGGACCTCGGGCTGTCCACCGCCGAGGTCAGCCTGATCGGCGCCGCCGCCCTGGTCGGCATGTTCGTCGGCGGCGCGCTCTTCGGCGTGCTGACCGACAAGATCGGCCGGGAGGTGATGTACACCGCCGACCTGCTCGTGATGGTCGCCTGCTCGGTGCTCTCCTTCTGGGTGGACGCGGTGTGGGCGATCACCCTGCTGCGCTTCGTGCTCGGCATGGCCGTGGCCGCCGACTACCCCATCGCCACCTCGCTGCTCGCCGAGTGGCTGCCCGTCAAGAAGCGCGGCCGCCTGCTCGGGCAGCAGATCGTCGCCTGGTACGCCGGCTCGGTGCTCGCCTACCTGGTGGGCTACCTGTTCCTGGAGCTGGCCGGGCCGGGCAGCTGGCGGTGGATGCTGGCGAGCTCCACGGTGCTGTGCGTGGTGTTCCTGGTGATCCGCCGCGGCTCGCCGGAGTCGCCGCGCTGGCTGGCCGCCAACGGGCGGGTCGGCGACGCGGTGCGGGTGGTCGAGAAGCACCTCGGGGTCCGGGTCGACGGCCGGGAGCTGATGCCCGATCCGGCCGAGCGCGGCCGCCCCGCCGGACTGCGCCTGCTGATGACCCAGCCCTACCGGCGCCGCACCCTGTTCTGCGGCCTGTTCTTCATGTGCCAGGTCGGCCCGCTGTTCGCGATGCTCACCTTCGGCCCGCAGATCCTCTCCTCCTTCGGCATGCCGGGCGGCACCGTGATGGAGACCCTCGGCACCGGCCTGATCAGCCTGGTCTTCCTGCTCGGCTGCTACCCGGCGCTGCGCCTGATCGACACCCGCGGCCGGCGGCCCGTCATCATCTGGTCCTTCGCGCTGATGACCGTCCCGCTGGCGCTGCTGGGCGTGTGGCCCACCGCCCCGGCCGCGGTCGCGCTGCTGGCGCTGTGCGCGTACGCCTTCCTGTGCGGCGGGCCCAACGTGCTCGACTGGACGTACCCCAACGAGCTGTTCCCGACCGAGATCCGGGCCACCGCCGTGGGCGTCGCCACCTCGGTCAGCCGGATCGGCGCGGCCGTCGGCACCTACCTGCTGCCGCTGTCGCTGACCGGGCTGGGCACCGGGCCGACCATGCTGATCGCCGCCGGGACCACCGCTCTCGGGCTGCTGGTCTGCGTGGCGTGGGCGGAGGAGACCCGCGGCACCGCGCTGGGCGCCTCCCCCGCGGCCTCGGCCGCCTCGGCCGGCTCCGCCGGTGCGCGGTCCGCGCGGGGCGCCGT
>NZ_JBHVET010000675.1:0-4736 GCF_042802135.1 Kitasatospora sp. NPDC057512 | reverse complement strand
GGTGGCCGTCCTCGCCGGCGGCGCCGTCTGGCAGGCGCGCCGCCGCCGTCACCCCTAACGTCCCCCACCCAGGAATCACCGTGAGCAGCACCGCCGTCCGTACCACCCGGCCGCCCACCGGCCCCCGTCAACTGCACCCCGGGGCCTGGTGGTTGTGGGCGCTCGGGCTGGGCGCGGCGGCCACCCGCACCACCAACCCGGCGATCCTGCTGCTGCTCGTCGCCGTCGCCGGGTACGTGGTCACGGCCCGGCGCGGCGATGCCCCGTGGTCGCGCTCGTACGGGGCGTTCCTGCGGCTGGGCCTGCTGGTGCTCGGCATCCGGCTGGTGTTCGCGGTGTTCCTCGGCTCGCCCGTCCCGGGCACCCATGTGCTGTTCACGCTGCCCGAACTCCCGCTGCCCGTCTGGGCGCAGGGCGTGCGGATCGGCGGCCGGGTCACCGTCGAGGGGCTGCTCGCGGCGCTGTACGACGGGCTGCGGCTGGCCACCCTGCTGGTCTGCGTCGGCGCCGCCAACTCGCTGGCCAGCCCGGCCCGGCTGCTGCGCGCCCTTCCCGGCGCACTCTACGAGGCGGGCGTCGCCGTCGTCGTGGCGATGACCTTCGCGCCGAACCTGGTCGCGGACGTCCGCCGGCTGCGCGCCGCACGGCGTCTGCGGGGCCGCTCCGACAAGGGCGTCGCAGCCGTGCTGAGCGTCGGACTCCCGGTGCTGGAGGGCGCGTTGGAGCGGTCCATCGCACTGGCCGCCGCCATGGACACCCGGGGGTTCGGCCGCACCGCCGACGTCCCGCGCCGGCTCGCCCGGGCGACGGCCGCGCTCACCCTGGCCGGACTGCTCGGAGTCTGCCTGGCCGCGTACGGGCTACTGACGGCCGGTGGGGCCGGCTGGACCCTGCCCGTCCTGCTGCTCGGCCTGGCCGCCGCCTTCGCCGGCCTGCTGCTCGGTGGCCGACGGTCCGTCAGGAGCCGCTACCGGCCCGACCCTTGGGCTATTCCCGAGTGGCTGACCGCCGGTTCCGGGGCGGCCGTGGCGGCCCTCACCACCTACCTGGCCGCGCGGGACCCGGCCGCCTTCGCGCCCACCGTCGTCCCGCCGACCGTCCCCGCGCTGCCCCTGGCCGCCGTGCTGACCGTGCTGCTCGGCCTGGTACCGGCGTTCGCCGCCCCGACCCCGCCCCGGAGGGCATCGTGATCACCTTCGAGCAGGTCTCCGTCCGGTACGCGGACTCGGCCGCACCCGCCCTGAACGGCGTCGACCTCACCGTCCCCGAGGGCGAACTCTGCCTGCTGGTGGGCCCGTCCGGCTCCGGCAAGTCCACCCTGCTGGGGACGGTCAGCGGCCTGGTACCGCACTTCACCGGCGGGGTGCTGCACGGCCGGGTCACCGTCGGCGGCCGGGACACCCGCGAGCACCGGCCGCGCGAACTCGCCGACCTGGTCGGCACGGTGGGGCAGGACCCGCTGGCCCACTTCGTCACCGACACGGTGGAGGACGAACTCGCCTACGGCATGGAGTCGCTGGGCCTGCCGGGCGACGTGATGCGCCGCCGGGTCGAGGAGACCCTCGACCTGCTCGGCCTCGCCGACCTGCGCGACCGCGCGCTGAACTCCCTCTCCGGCGGCCAGCAGCAGCGCGTCGCGATCGGCTCGGTGCTCACCGTGCACCCCCGCGTCCTGGTCCTGGACGAGCCCACCTCGGCCCTCGACCCGGGCGCGGCCGAGGAGGTGCTGTCCGTCCTCCAGCGGCTGGTGCACGACCTCGGCACCACCGTGCTGATGGCCGAGCACCGGCTGGAGCGGGTCGTCCAGTACGCCGACCAGGTGCTGCTGCTCACCCCCGACGCCCCGCCCGTCCTCGGCGAGCCCGCCGAGGTGATGGCGCACTCCCCGGTGCACCCGCCGGTGGTCGGCCTCGGCCGGCTCGCGGGCTGGCGGCCGCTGCCGCTCTCGGTCCGCGACGCGCGCCGCAAGGCCGCGCCGCTGCGCGCCCGACTGGACGGCCGGACGCCCGCCCCCGCCGACCGCCGTGCCGACGCCGCCCCCCTCGCCACCGCCGACCGCCTCGCCGTCCGGCGCGGCCCCGTCCCGGCCCTGCGCGGCGTGGACCTCTCCCTCCACCCCGGCGAGATCACCGCCCTGATGGGCCGCAACGGCGCCGGCAAGTCCACCCTGCTGGGCAGCCTGGTCGGCCTGCACGCCCCCTCCTCCGGCAGCGTCAGGGTCGGCGGCCGCACCCCGCACCGCACCCGCCCCGCCGAGCTGATCCGCGAGGTCGGCCTCGTCCCGCAGGACCCGCGCGACCTGCTGTACGGCGAATCGGTCGCCGCCGAGTGCGCCGCGGCCGACACCGACGCCGGAGCCGCCGCCGGCACCTGCCGCGCCCTGGTCGAGCGCCTGCTGCCCGGCATCGACGACGACACCCACCCGCGCGACCTCTCCGAGGGCCAGCGGCTCACCCTCGCCCTCGCCGTCGTGCTCACCGCCCGGCCCCCGCTGCTGCTCCTCGACGAGCCGACCCGCGGCCTCGACTACGCCGCCAAGGCCCGGCTGGTGGAGATCCTGCGCGGCCTGGCGGCCGAGGACCACGCGGTGCTCCTCGCCACCCACGACGTCGAGCTGGCCGCCGAACTCGCCCACCGCACGGTGATCCTGGCCGAGGGCGAGATCGTCGCGGACGGCCCGACGGCGGAGGTCGTGGTCTCCTCCCCCGCCTTCGCCCCGCAGGTGGCCAAGGTGCTGACGCCCGGGCCGTGGCTCACCGTGCGGCAGGTCGCGGAGGCGCTGGACGCATGAGCACTCGTCCCGTCCCGCTGGGACGCCGGTCCGTCGCGGCGCTGCTGTCGGTCTCCTTCGTCGGCGTCGCCGCCTTCGGCTGGCCGCTGCTCGCCTCCACCAGGTCGGCGCTGGTCGGCCACTCCACGGACGCGCCCTGGCTGTTCGCCCTGCTGCTCCCCCTCCTCCTCGCCGTCGTCATCGCCCAGATCTCCGAGGGCCGCTCGGCGGGCGGCGGCGCCCCCGGCCTGGACGCCAAGTCCGTGGCCCTGCTGGGTGTCCTGGCCGCCGCCGGCGCGGCGCTGCGCCCCCTCGGCGCGGGCACGGCGGGGCTGGAGCCGATGTTCTTCCTGATGGTGCTGTCCGGGCGGGTGCTCGGCCCGGGCTTCGGCTTCGTCCTCGGCTCGCTGTCGATGTTCGCCTCCGCGCTGCTGACGGGCGGGGTCGGGCCGTGGCTGCCGTTCCAGATGCTGGCGATGGGGTGGGTGTGCCTGGGTGCGGGCCTGCTTCCGGGCGCCTCCTCCCTGCGCGGTCGCCGCGAACTCGTGGTGCTGGCGTCCTATGGCGCCCTCGCGTCCCTCCTCTACGGCACGATCATGAACCTCCAGGGCTGGCCGTACATCGGCGGCCTGGCCGGCTCCATCTCTTTCGTCCCCGGCGACCCGCTGCCCGCCAACCTGGTCCGCTTCGCCGCCTACTGCCTGACCACGTCGCTGGGTTGGGACCTCCCCCGCGCCGCACTCACCGTGGTGCTCTGCCTCACCCTCGGCACCCCCGTCCTGCGCGCCCTGCGCCGCACCACCCGCCGCGCCGCCTTCGACGCCCCCGTCACCTTCCGCCCGCCGGAGTGCTAAACCCCGTCCGCCCGGCACGCCCCGCACACCTGCCCGGGCCCGGCCACGGGCCGCCCGCACATCCCGCCCCGGCCGGGGCACTCGTGCCTGCGGGGCCCTGTATCTCCCGCCGCTTCGGGGACAGCGGGCACCCTCGCCAACCGCCCCGCCAGGACCGCCCCCACGCTGTGCGTGACCTTCTCCGGCAGCGGCGCCGCCAGAATCCCGGTCAACGCCTCCCGCGTCCACCCTCCTGCCAACAACCCCTCCACCCGCACGGCCTGGTCGCACAGCGGCTTCCCCGCCAGGGCCATTCTCGGCTCCCGGCGCCCGAGTTCGAGCAGCAGCGCCAGGCCCGCCGTCAACTTCTCCGGGGGACGGACGGAAGGCTCTTCCACGTCCTTGGTTTCCCGTTCCTTGGAAGGGCTTCCCGTCTTCCCGCCGCCTGGCCCACCTGGAGCTGGACCACCGGCGGCCGGGGGCACGGGAAGCGGCGGCACCGTGTGCACCGCCTTGCCCGTCACCGGCACCTCGTGCACCGAGACGACCGTCCGCACCTGCCCGGTCAGCGGGTCCCGCTGGGTGCGCCGCACGTAGTGCCCGGCCGCCTCCAACTCCCGCAGCGCACGGGAGACGGTCGTCCGCCCCTCCACGCTCTTGGCGGCCAGCGTGCGGACGTCCTCGCGCGCCCCGTCCGGCAGGCTGAGCAGGTAGCTGAGGAGCCCCCGCGCCGCCCACGACAGCGAGTGCTTCCGGACGACATGCCCGTTGTCCAGGATCGTGTACCCGGGAGCGTGCTGAGGGATACGATGAATCTGCATCTGGAGTTGCTTTCTCCTGGTGCCGAACCCCGGGGTGTTGGAGCACCGCCGGGGTTACTTGTGCCCATGCACCGGGCACTTCTCCGAGCACCCGACACCGCAATTTTCACCGTATTGCTGTAACGCTCCGCCAAACTCCCACCCACATCACCCTTTTAGGCGGCGCGAGCGCACGCCCCCCAGCGCGCCCACCAAGCACACAAGCCCCTGGCGCACTTCAGGCTGCGAAGATGCCCGACGAACTCCCCGGAAGGCGCCACATGGTGCGTCACGCTGCCACCCGAGTCGATGATCCTGGCCGCGTCGCCAGGT
>NZ_JBHVET010000674.1:0-4750 GCF_042802135.1 Kitasatospora sp. NPDC057512 | reverse complement strand
GCGTTGGCCCTCCTCGACGCGTCGGGGGAGCCGGTGGGGCTGGTCGAGGCGGTGGAGCTGCGCCCGGTCGCGGCGGGGCGCCCCGCCGACCCGGCCGCCGCCGCGCGCGACTCGCTGTTCGCCCTCGGCGGGGAGCCACTGCGGGAACCGCTGCGGGAGCCGGTGCGGGAGCCGGTGTCAGAGCCGTCCGCCGCGCCGGTGCCGGTCGTTCCGTGGGACGCCCTCGACCCGGACGCGCCGCTCGCGGCGGCCGACCCGGCCAGGCCCACCGTGGTGAGCTGCCCGACCGGACCGCACGGACCGCACGGACCGCACGACGCCACCGACCCGGCGACGGCGGCCAGGAACGCCGTCCACCGCACCCGGGACCTGCTCGCCCGGTGGCTCGCCGAGGACCGGCTCGCCGGGTCCCGCCTGGTGATGGTCACCCGGGGCGCGGTCGCCGTGCGGCCCGGTGAGACCGTCCGGGACCTCGCCCAGGCGGCGGTCTGGGGCCTGGTGCGCACCGCCCAGGTCGAGCACCCCGGCCGGCTCACCCTGGTCGACCTGGCCCCCGAAGCTCCCGCGACCCCCGGCACCACCACGGCCCCCGGCACCCCCGAGGTCCCGGCCGCCGTACTGACCCCGGAGGAGAACCAGCTGGCCGTCCGCGACGGCGCCGTCCTGGTGCCCCGACTGGTGTCCGCCGTGGGTGATCCCGCGCTGCGGCCCCCCGAGGACGCGGCGGCCTGGCACCTGGACATCCCCGAGCGCGGCACCCTCGCCGGCCTGGAGCTGCGCCCCTGCCCCGAGGCCGCGGCCGAACCCGGCCCCGGCCGGGTCCGGGTCGCGGTCCGCGCCGCCGGGCTCAACTTCCACGACGTCCTGGGCGCGCTCGACATGCACCCCGGCGATCCGGGCCCGCTCGGCCTGGAGGGCGCGGGCGTGGTCACCGCGACCGGGCCCGGGGTCACCGGCCTGGCCGTCGGCGACCGGGTGACGGGCCTGTTCCCGGCCGCGTTCGGCACGGTGGCCCAGGCCGACCACCGCACCCTGGTCAGGATCCCGGACGACTGGTCCTTCACCCGGGCCGCCGCCGTGCCGGTCGCCCACCTGACCGCCCTGCACGCCCTGGTCGAACTGGGCGGCGTGGGCGCGGGGGACCGGGTGCTGATCCACGCCGGGGCGGGCGGCGTCGGCCTGGCCGCCGTCCAGCTGGCCCGGCACCTGGGTGCGGAGGTCTTCGCGACCGCGAGCCCCGCCAAGTGGCCCGCGCTGCGCGCCCTCGGCCTGGACGACGACCACCTCGCCTCCTCCCGCGAGCCCGGCTTCGGCGCCCGCTTCGGCGAAGGCCTCGGTGCCGGCCCGGAGACGGGCGACCGGCGGATGGCGCTCGTCCTGAACTCGCTGACCGGCGAGCTCGTCGACGAGTCGCTGCGGCTGCTGCGTCCCGGCGGGCTCCTGGTCGAGCTCGGCCGGACCGAACAGCGCGACCCGGCCGAGGTGGCCGCCGCGCACCCCGGCGTGCGCTACCGGGCGTTCAACCTGCTCCAGCTGCCGCCCGAGCACCTCGCCCGCCTGCTGGAGCGGACGGTCGAGCTGTTCGCCCTGGGCGCGTTCGGCTGGCCCGCCGTCACCGACCTGGACGTCCGGCGGGCGCCCGAGGCCTTCGGGCTGCTGCGCCAGGGCACCCACGTCGGCAAGGTCGTGCTCACCGTCCCGCCGGTCCTCGACCCGGACGGAACCGTCCTGATCACCGGCGGGACGGGCGCCATCGGCCGGGCCGTGGCGCGGCACCTGGTCACCGGGCACGGCGCCCGGCGGCTCCTGCTGGCCGGCCGCCGGGGAGGCGACGCGCCGGGAGCCGTCGAGCTGGCGGCCGAACTGACCGCGCTCGGCGCCGAGGTGGCGTTCGCGG
This sequence comes from Kitasatospora sp. NPDC057512, assembly GCF_042802135.1. NCBI lineage: Bacteria > Bacillati > Actinomycetota > Actinomycetes > Kitasatosporales > Streptomycetaceae > Kitasatospora > Kitasatospora sp. NPDC057512. Next base: position 2,853 of record NZ_JBHVET010000674.1, on the reverse strand, counting down.
CCGTGGACGTCGCCGACCGGGCCGCCGTCGCCGCGATGATCGCGGCGGTCCCCGCCCGGCACCCGCTGACCGCCGTGGTCCACGCCGCCGGCGTGGTGGACGACGCGCCCGTCACCTCGCTCACCCCCGCGCAGATCGACCGGGTGATGCGGGTCAAGGCCGACGGCGCCTGGCACCTGCACGAGCTGACCGCCGGTCACCCGCTCACCGCCTTCGTCCTGGTCTCCTCGGTGATGGGGACGCTCGGCGGCGCCGGCCAGGGCGGCTACACCGCCGCCAACGCCTTCCTCGACGCGCTCGCCCGGCACCGTCGCGCCCAGGGCCTGCCCGCCCTCGCGCTGGCCTGGGGCCTGTGGGGCGACCGGGACGGCATGCTGGGCGCCCTCGGGGACGCCGACCGCGCCCGGTTCGCCCGGGCCGGGCTGGTGGAGATCGCCCCCGAGCACGGCCTGGCCCTGCTGGACGCGGCGCTGCCGTCACCGCACGCCGTCCTGGTGCCCGCCCGGCTCGACCGCGAGGTCCTGCGCGACCTCGGACCGGACCTCCCGCCGGTGCTGCGCGAGGTCGTGGCGGCCGCCGGGGCGGGGCGGGGCGGGAACGGCCCGACGCCACGGCGGCACCGCCCGCTGCGCGAGGAGCTGGGCGGCCTGACCGCCGGTGAACGCGCCGACGTCCTGGCCGACCTGGTCCGGACCCACATGGCCGCCGTCCTGGGCTCCCGGCCCGAGGCGATCCCGGACGACCGGCCGTTCGGCGAGCTCGGCTTCGACTCGCTCACCTCGGTCGAGTTCCGCAACCGCCTCGGCACGGCGACGGGGCTCAAGCTCCCGCTCACCCTGCTGTTCGAGGCGCCGACGCTGCCCGAGCTGGTCGCCGTCCTGGACGCCGGGCTCGCCCCGCCCGTCCGGGAGAGCGGGCCCGCTCAGGGAACCGGGCCCGAGCCGGCCGCCGGGGAGCCCACTGGGGAGCCCGACGAGGACGCGACGGCCCTCGACGAGGACGTGGCGGCCCTCGTCGAGGCCGCGACCGCCGAGGAGCTCCTCGACTTCATCGACCGCGAGCTCATCTGACCCCGGTCCTCTGACCCCGGTCCGCCCGCCCCACCCCCACCCCCTACGACCACGAGCCCACCAGATCCCCACGGAGGACCGATCCGTCATGGCATCAGCATCGGACGAGAAGCTGCTCGGATACCTCAAGCGCCTCACCCTCGACCTGCACGAGGCGCGCGGGCGCCTGCGCGAGCTGGAGGAGGGGGAGCGGGAGCCGATCGCGATCGTCGGCATGGCGTGCCGGTACCCGGGCGGGGTCGACTCGCCCGACGCGCTGTGGCGGCTGCTGGCCGAGGGCGGGGAGACCGTCGGCGCCTTCCCCCGTGACCGGGGCTGGGAGGAGGGGCTGCACGACCCCGAGGGCGGTGGCCGGAGCCTGACCGGTTCCGGCGGATTCCTGTACGACGCGGCCGAGTTCGACGCCGGCTTCTTCGGGATCAGCCCGCGCGAGGCGCTGGCCATGGACCCGCAGCAGCGGTTGCTGCTGGAGACCGCCTGGCGGGCCTTCGAGGACGCCGGGATCGACCCGGAGTCGGTGCGCGACACCGAGACCGGCGTGTTCGCCGGTCTGTCGAACCTCGACTACGGGCTGGGGCGCGGCGAGGTGCCCGAGGAGGCCGAGGGCTTCCTGACCACCGGGGCGGTGGGCGGCGCGGCGTCCGGCCGGATCTCGTACACGCTCGGCCTGCGCGGTCCGGCGATCACCGTGGAGACGGCCTGTTCGTCCTCGCTGGTCGCGCTGCACCTGGCCGTCCGGTCGCTGCGCGGCGGCGAGTGCACGATGGCGCTGGCGGGCGGCGCGACGATCATGTCCACCCCGCAGCTGTTCACCGAGTTCACCAGGATGCAGGGCGTGGCGCCGGACGGCCGGTGTCGCCCGTTCTCCGCCGGGGCCGGCGGCAGCGGGCTCTCCGAGGGTGTGGGCGTGCTGCTGCTGGAACGGCTGTCGGACGCGCGGCGGCGCGGCCACCCGGTGCTGGCCGTGGTGCGCGGCAGCGCGGTGAACCAGGACGGTGCCAGCAACGGCTTCACCGCGCCGAGCGGGTCCGCGCAGCAGCGGGTCATCCGGCAGGCGCTGGCGGACGCGCGGCTGTCGCCCGGCGACGTCCAGGTGGTGGAGGCGAGCAGCACCGGCACGGAGCTCGGCGACCCGATCGAGGCGCGCGCCCTGCTGGCCGCCTACGGGCAGGACCGGGACCGGCCGCTGCGGCTGGGCTCGTTGAAGCCCAACATCGGGCACTCCCAGGCGGCGGCGGGCGTCGCCGGGGTGATCAAGACGGTGCTGTCGATGCGTCACGGCACCCTCCCCGCCACCCTGTACGCGGACGATCCCACCCCGCACGTCGACTGGTCGGCGGGCGCGGTCGAGCTCGTCGCCGAGCCGGCCGCCTGGCCGCGGACGGCCGGGCCCAGGCGGGCCGGGGTGTCCTCGCAGGGCATCAGCGGCACCAACGCCCACGTGATCATCGAGGAGGCCCCGGCCGCCCCGGCCGAGGCTGGGGAGACCGGGGACGGGGAGGCCGGTCCGGGCGGGCCGCGGCTGCTGACCCTGTCCGCCAAGTCGTCGGCCGCGCTCGCCGAACTCACCGACCGCTACACCGAGTTGCTCGCCGACGACGGGCCCGGTGCGGCCGGCGGGTTCGGGTTGGCGGCGGTCTGCCGGGCCACCGGTCTCGGCCGGGCGCACTTCCCGCACCGGCTGACGGCCGTCGCCTCCTCGGCCGCCGAGCTGCGGGACCTCCTCCTGCGGACCCGCCGGGGGGAGGAGCCGCCGCCCGGGGTCCGGGTCGGTACCCGGACC
>NZ_JBHVET010000673.1:0-4751 GCF_042802135.1 Kitasatospora sp. NPDC057512 | reverse complement strand
GCCGGGGGCGTCGGCTCCGCGTAGGCGCGCCGCCGGGCGGCGGGCGCGACGGCGGCGACCGAGGTGACGGCGGCGGCCGAGGTGGCGGCCGCGACCGAGGCGACGGCCGGCGGCACCGAGAGCACCGTCATCCGGGGCACCCGCGGCCGCCGGCCCCGCAGCAGGTGCCGCAGGCCCGGGACGAGCGCGAGGTGGACGACGGCGACGCCGACCACGGCGAGCAGGATGTGGTCCACGTTGAGGACGTGCCCGGGTGCCCAGGAGGAGAGGAACTCCAGCGCGGTCGCCAGCAGCGCGGAGGCGCCGGTGGTGCGCAGGAAGGACGGCAGCCAGGGGGCCCGGAGCCGGCCGCCGGCCAGCGGCAGCAGGACCCCGAGCGGGGCCAGCAGCAGGAGTTCGCCGACCACCTGCCAGCCGCTGGAGGAGCGGAGCGAGGCGAACGGCGTCAGGTTGGCGTCGTACACCCAGGCCACCGGCAGCGGTCTCAGCACCAGCCAGAGCACCAGTGCCAGGTGGCCGGTGAGGCCCGCCAGTCCGGCCAACCGGAGGGGACGGTGGACGGCCGCCGCCGGGTTGCTCTCGGTCCCCGCGCCGGAACGCTCGTCGCGTGTCCTGGTGCCATCTCGCTGCACGGGGGGAAGGACGTGGGCCGACGTCACGTCGGTTCCACACCCGGCGTGAACATTCCCAAACGCGCCCCCGAACCCCCCTTCCCGCCCTCCTCCCGCCCCTTTCCGGCGGCCTGCTCGCAGCGCGGGCTACCGGCAGGGCGAGGCCGTCGGCACCGCGCTGAACACGTTGTCCGGCGGCGGGCTGCCCGGCGCCACCGGGGTCGGCGACGGGCTCGGGCTCACGGCCGCCTTGGTGCCGCGGGTCGGGGACACGGTCGGGGCCGGGCCCGGCGGGGTGGCCAGGGCCGCCGGTATGTGCGGGGAGGTCGGGCAGGCCGTCCGGCTGGCGGGCGCGCCGGCGTCGACCGGCACGGCGGTCGGCCGGATGCCGCAGCCGGAGGCCAGTGCGACCAGCAGCAGCACGCCGGCGCCGCGGCGCAGGACGGTGCGGGGGACAACGGTGTCGGTGGGGCTGGTCACGTGGCGTCCTTGTCCTCGGCGGCGTCGCCGGCGGGGCCGCCCTCGGCCTCGCCCGCGGACGGCGGAGGCGGCGGGGCCAGCGGCAGCGTCAGGGTGAACACCGCGCCGACCTCCCCGTTCGCCGCCGTGATCGTTCCCCCGTGTATCTGCGCGTTGGCCATCGCGATCGACAGGCCGAGGCCGCTGCCCTCCGAGCGCGCCCGCCCCCGGTCCGCCTTGTAGAAGCGGTCGAAGACGTGCGGCAGCACGTCCTCCGGAATGCCCGGGCCGCTGTCGGAGACCTCGACCACGACCGACTCCCCGTCCTGCCGGACCTTGACCCGCACCGGCGAGCCGCCGTGCTTCAGCGCGTTGCCGATCAGGTTGGCGAAGACCACGTCGAGCCGACGCGGGTCGACCACGGCCAGGATGCCGCGCGGGGCGTCCAGTTCGACCGCGTCGTACCAGGCCCGCCCGTCGATGCAGGACATGATCAGGTCGGCGATGTCCACCTCGTCGGCGACCAGCTTGGCGGTGCCGGCGTCGAAGCGGGTCACCTCCATCAGGTTCTCCACCAGGTCGGACAGCCGCCGGGTCTCGCTGACCACGAGCCGGACGGCCGGCTCGATCATCGGGTCCAGCGACTCGGCCTCGTCCTCCAGGATGTCCGTCACGGCGGTCATCGCGGTCAGCGGGGTGCGCAGCTCGTGCGACATGTCGGCGACGAACCGCCGGCTCTGCGCCTCGCGCGCGCTCAGCTCCTCGACCTGCTCGTGCAGCTGCTCCGCCGTCCGGTTGAAGGTCCGCGCCAGGTCGGCGAGTTCGTCCGAGCCGTCGACCTCCAGCCGGGTGTCCAGGTGCCCCTCGCCGAGCCGCCGGGCGGCGTCGCCGAGCCGCTTGACCGGCCGCAGCACGGTCGCCGAGGCGGCCTGGGCGAGCAGCGCCGAGCCGATCAGCGCGAACAGCGTGGCGATGGCCAGCGACCAGCCCAGCGTGTTGAGGTCGGCCCGCTCGTTCTCCAGCGACTTGAACATGTACGCCGTCGGGCCGTTCGGCACCACCTTGGTGCCGCCGATCACGAACGGCCGGCCCTCCAGGTTCTGCCGCTGCCAGTACAGGTGGTACGGGTACGGGTTGTTCTCGGTGATCTCGCGCGGCTTGGCGACGGTGGACTGCAGCGCGGTCGGCACGTCGGCCAGCGTGAAGTGTGCGGGGTCGGAGGAGGCCGGGCACTCCGGGTGCGCCGCGTCGACCACCACCACGTCGTACGTCAGGCCGGAGCTGGCCACGGTGGACGCCAGCCCGGCCAGGTCCTGGCAGGTCGCGTTCAGCGGCAGGTCGGAGACGTTGCGGGTGAGCGAGACCCGGAAGTCGTTCAGCACGGTGTTCTGGGCGCGCTTGAGCACCGCGTCGCGGTTCAGCCAGTACGCGATGCCGGAGGCCGAGACGGCGGCGAGCAGCGCGACGGCCGCGAACACCGCGATCAGCCGCACCCGCAGGGAGCGCAGCCGACGCCACCGGCCCGTCGAGAACCGCCGGGCAGTCGTCTGATGGTCAGTCACAAGAGCCTGTCGTGGTACGGGAGTTCAGAGGTCGGGGAGGGGCCGGCGGCCGGGTCGCGGGTCAGGCCGGCGGGTCCAGCCGGTAGCCCACCCCGCGGACGGTGCGGATCAGCGTCGGCGCGGACGGCACGTCCTCGACCTTGGCCCGCAGCCGCTGCACGCACGCGTCCACCAGGCGGGAGTCGCCGAGGTAGTCGTGCTCCCAGACCAGCCGCAGCAGCTGCTGGCGGGAGAGCGCCTGGCCGGGGCGGCGGCTGAGCTCCAGCAGCAGCCGCAGCTCGGTCGGGGTGAGCTGGAGGTCCAGTCCGTCCTTGGTGACGGTCATCGCCGCGCGGTCGATCACCACGGTGCCGTAGGCCGAGGAGTCCGAGCTCTCCCGCTCGCCGCGCCGCAGCACCGCCCGGATCCGGGCGTCCAGCACCCGCGGCTGCACCGGTTTCACGACGTAGTCGTCGGCGCCGGACTCCAGGCCCACCACCACGTCGATGTCGTCCGAGCGGGCGGTCAGCAGGATGATCGGCAGCTGGTCGGTGCGGCGGATCCGGCGGCACACCTCGAAGCCGTCGATGCCGGGCAGCATCACGTCGAGCACGATCAGGTCGGGCCGCTGCTCCTTGAAGAGACGCAGACCGTCCTCACCGGAGGCGGCGGTGGCCACGCGGTGGCCCTGGCGGGTGAGGGCGAGTTCGAGGCCGGTCCGGATGGCGTCGTCGTCCTCGATCAGAAGGAGGAAAGGCACGGCCCCATTTTGGCCCACCGGCAGCGCCGAATCACCCCCCGGATCACCCACCGTCCTTCCGGGAACCGGAACGGACGCCACCGGCGTCAGGTTCACAGGGGGGCGGTCCGGGACATTCGGACGGCTCCTGTGACACCCCTGTGACAGTCGGCGGACAGCGCCATCACAACCGGCGGGCAGGATTTTCCATGTCGCCGCAGGACAGCGGGCCGCAAGGCCGGCTGAAGGGCGGCTACCGGAACCGCTCGTACCGACCCAGGGGGCGCACGATGAACGCCATGCTTCAGACCCGGACCAACCCGGCTGTCCGCACCGCGCGTTCGTCAGCCACGTCCCACCGGACCCGGTACGAGGTCAGGACCGACGAGAACTCCGGTGCCGTGACCGTGCGGGGGTGCGCGCACAGCACCGGTGGAAACCCTGTCGTCCGTCGGGTGAGCGGCGGCGGCAGGACGGGGGAGCTGTACGGGATCGGCCGTCTGGGGAGTTCGGCCGACTCCGCCACCACCCTCACGCTGCGGGGCGTCATCCCCGTCCGCGTCGAGGGCAAGGACGCCCCGGGGGGCAACCGGGGGACCGGGGGGAACGGTCTGCGGACGGTCGGTTCGGGGGAGCCGACCGGTCGCGAGGCCGCCGGTGCGACGCTGCTGCGGCTGAACCCCGCGGCGGCCCGCACCACCGAGGCCGGGCAGGGAGGCGCGCAGGGGGAGCACCCGGCCGTCGCGGAGGACCACATCACGGAGTTCACCGCGTACGTCCGCGAGCGCCGCGCCTCCCTGTACGCTACGGCCTACCACCTGACCGGTGACCGCTACGAGGCCGAGGACCTGCTGCAGAGCGCGCTCTTCAGCACCTACCGGGCCTGGGGCCGGATCACCGACAAGGCCGCGGTCGGGGGCTACCTCCGCCGCACCATGACCAACCTGCACATCTCCGCCTGGCGGCGCCGCAAGGTCAACGAGTACCCGACCGAGGAGCTGCCGGAGACGGCCGGCGACACCGACGCGATGGGCGGCACCGAGCTGCGCACCGTGCTCTGGCAGGCGCTGGCGAAGCTGCCGGAGAACCAGCGCACCATGCTGGTGCTGCGGTACTACGAGGGCAAGACCGACCCGGAGATCGCCGACGTGTTGGGGATCAGCGTCGGCACGGTCAAGAGCAGCATCTGGCGCGCCCTGCGCCGGCTGCGCGAGGACGAGCACCTGAACAAGTCCGGCGACACCGTCCGGGCGTTCGGCGAGCTGGTCGCGTAACGAGGACTCCCGTCGGGGGACGGGAAGCGGACGGTCACGGTCCGGGGGCAGCGGCTCGGGGGAGCACGCCCGTGGGGGAGCCGAAGACCGTTCGGGGAAGGCGAAGGGCCCGGTGCGGGGGAGACGC
>NZ_JBHVET010000672.1:0-4753 GCF_042802135.1 Kitasatospora sp. NPDC057512 | reverse complement strand
GAACCGGGCCCTCCTCGCGTTCGCGCCCCCGCGCGGGCTCAGCCGTCGTGTCCGGCGGCCGCCGCGACCGCCTCCTCGACGGTGGCGTTCCCGGTGACCAGCTCCAGGGTCAGCCCGGCGGTGCCCGGTTCGTGCAGCAGCGCGGCCAGGACGGCGGCGACGTCGGCCCGGTCCACCGCGCCGCGGTCGACGGAGGGGGCGAGCCGGACCAGACCGGTGCCGGGGCCGTCGGTGAGCCGTCCGGGGCGCAGCACCGTCCAGTCCAGTGCGGTGCGGGCCCGGACGGCGTCGTCGGCGGCGCCCTTGGCCCGCAGGTAGGTCTCGAAGACCTCGTCGGCGGGGAAGCGGGCCTCGGCGTCGGCGGCCATCGCCGAGACCATCAGGTACCGGCGGACCCCGGCGAGTTCGGCGGCGTCGGCGAGCAGCACGGCGGCGTCCCGGTCGACGGTGTTCTTGCGGGCGGCGCCGCTGCCCGGTCCGGCGCCGGCGGCGAAGACCACCGCGTCGGCACCGGTCAGCAGTCCGGCGAGCCGGGTGGCGGTGGCGGCCTCCAGGTCGAGCAGCAGCGGTTCGGCGCCGGCGTCGACGAGGTCCTGGGCCTGTTCGGGGCGGCGGATGATCCCGGCGGGTCGCTCGCCGCGGGCGGCGAGCAGCCGTTCCAGGTGGAGCGCGATCTGTCCGTGGCCCCCGGCGATGACGGTACGCATGGTCCGACGGTAGTCCGAAGGGTCGGAAGTCGTCCTGGGGAGTGCCGCGAACAGGACACAATGGGCGCATGACTTCGCTCGCCCACCCGCAGCTGCGCTTCACGCCCACCGTGGCGGACCCCTCCGGCCCCCGGGAGCTGGTGATCCTGGGTTCCACCGGTTCGATCGGCACCCAGGCGATCGACGTGGTGCTCCGCAACCCGGACCGTTTCCGGGTGGTCGCCCTGTCGGCGGCGGGCGGTCGGGTGGAGCTGCTCGCCGAGCAGGCGGTGCGGCTGGGCGTGCACACCGTGGCGGTGGCCGATCCGGCGGCCGTCCCGGCGCTGCGCGAGGCGCTGGCCGCGAAGGCGGCGGGCGGTCCGCTGCCGACCGTGCTGGCGGGCCCGGACGCGGCGACCGAGCTGGCGGCCCTGGAGTGCCACTCGGTGCTGAACGGCATCACGGGGTCGATCGGCCTGCGGCCGACGCTGGCCGCGCTGAAGGCGGGCCGGGTGCTGGTGCTGGCCAACAAGGAGTCGCTGATCGTCGGCGGTCCGCTGGTGAGGGCGGTGGCGAAGCCGGGCCAGATCGTGCCGGTGGACTCCGAGCACGCGGCGCTGTTCCAGGCGCTGGCGGGCGGTACCCGGGCCGAGGTGCGCAAGCTGGTGGTCACCGCGAGCGGCGGCCCGTTCCGCAACCGCACCCGTGAGCAGCTGGCCGGGGTGACCCCGCAGGACGCGCTGGCGCACCCGACCTGGGCGATGGGCCCGGTCGTCACGATCAACTCGGCCACCCTGGTGAACAAGGGCCTGGAGGTGATCGAGGCGCACCTGCTGTACGACGTGCCGTTCGACCGGATCGAGGTCGTGGTCCACCCGCAGTCGGTGGTGCATTCGATGGTGGAGTTCACCGACGGTTCGACCCTGGCGCAGGCCAGCCCGCCGGACATGCGGATGCCGATCGCGCTGGGCCTGGGCTGGCCGGACCGGGTGCCGGAGGCGGCCCCCGCCTGCGACTGGACGAAGGCCGCCACCTGGGAGTTCTTCCCGCTGGACGACGAGGCCTTCCCGGCGGTCGAGCTGGCCCGTGAGGTGGGCACCCTGGGCGGTACCAATCCGGCGGTGTTCAACGCGGCCAACGAGGAGTGTGTGGAGGCGTTCCTGAAGGGCCGCCTCGCTTTCACCGGAATCGTGGACACTGTTGCCAAGGTCGTGGCCGAGCACGGTCAGCGGGACGGCGCGGCGGCGGGAACTTCCCTGACGGTCGAGGACGTCCTGCACGCGGAGGACTGGGCGCGCGCCCGGGCCCGCGAGCTGGCGGCCGGCTGACGGTCGACCGACGACCCCGATTGCGGTAGGACGAGACGATGAGCGGAGCGGCATGACGGAGGACCAGCGGTGGCAACGGTTTTGACGGTGGTCGGCATCCTGGTCTTCGTCATCGGGCTGCTCGTCTCGATCGCCTGGCACGAACTCGGCCACCTCTCCACGGCCAAGCTGTTCGGCATCCGGGTGCCCCAGTACATGGTCGGCTTCGGCCCGACCCTCTGGTCGCGCCGGAAGGGCGAGACCGAGTACGGCATCAAGGCGATCCCGTTCGGCGGGTACATCCGGATGATCGGGATGTTCCCGCCGGGCGAGGACGGCCGGATCACCAAGCGCAGCAGCTCACCCTGGCGCACCATGATCGAGGACGCCCGCGAGGCCTCCTACGAGGAGCTCCAGGAGGGTGACGAGAGCCGGCTCTTCTACACCCGCAAGCCGTGGAAGCGCATGATCGTGATGTTCGCCGGGCCGTTCATGAACCTGGTCCTGGCGTTCGGGCTCTTCCTGACCGTCATGATGGGCTTCGGCGTCTCGATGACGGTGCCGACCATCGGCTCGGTCGCCCAGTGCGTGGTCAAGGCCGGCCAGCCCACCGACACCTGCCCCGCCGACGCGCCCAAGACCCCGGCCAACGAGGTGGGCCTGCGCCAGGGCGACAAGGTGCTCTCCTTCGACGGCGACCGGATCCGCGACTACGACCAGCTCCAGGCGGACATCCGGAAGTCGGCCGGCAAGCAGGTGGCGATCGTCGTGGAGCGCGGCGGCCAGCGGCTCACCTTCACGCCCACCATCGCCGTCAACGACGTGCAGAAGTACGACGGCAACGGCGTGCCGCTGAAGGGCCAGACCGTCCAGGCCGGGTTCCTCGGGTTCACCCCGAAGAGCGAAACCGTCCAGCTCGGCTTCGGGCAGTCGGTCGACCGGATGTACGACATGGCGGAGAACGGGGTGAAGTCGCTGGCCGCCCTGCCCGGCAAGATCCCCGGGCTGTGGAACGCCGTCGTCGGCGACGCCCCGCGCGACCCGGACTCCCCGGTCGGCATGGTCGGCGCGGCCCGGGTCAGCGGCGAGGTCTTCTCGCTCGACCTGCCCGCCACCCAGCGGATCGCGTTCTTCGTGAACCTGCTGGCCGGCATCAACCTGTCGCTCTTCCTCTTCAACATGCTGCCGCTGCTCCCGCTGGACGGCGGGCACATCGCCGGCGCGGCCTGGGAGGCGGTCCGCCGCCGCTTCGCACAGCTGTTCCGGCGGCCCGACCCGGGCCCGTTCGACGTCGCCAGGCTGATGCCGGTGGCGTACGTGGTGGCCAGCATCTTCATCGGCTTCACGCTCCTGGTGATGGTCGCCGACCTGGTGAACCCGGTGAAGATCAGTTAGGGCGTTCGGGTACCACGGGTGTGCTGGGCGCCGTTGCGGTGCCGTACCGTGGAGGCCGGGTGCGCGATCGTCAGCGCGCCCGGCCTCGGCCGTGTCACGGCCGGGCGGTCGACCACACCTCAACCCCGGGGAACCCTGCGCACATGACCGCGATCTCGCTCGGTATTCCGTCCCTGCCGCTCAAGCCGCTGGCCAAGCGCCGTTACTCCCGGCAGATCATGGTCGGCAACGTGCCGGTCGGCGGCGACGCCCCGGTCTCGGTGCAGTCGATGACCACCACGGTCACCTCCGACATCAACGCCACGCTGCAGCAGATCGCCCAGCTCACCGCGTCCGGCTGCCAGATCGTCCGGGTCGCCGTCCCCTCGCAGGACGACGCCGACGCGCTGCCGATCATCGCCAAGAAGTCGCAGATCCCGGTCATCGCGGACATCCACTTCCAGCCCAAGTACGTCTTCGCGGCGATCGACGCCGGCTGCGCCGCCGTGCGCGTGAACCCGGGCAACATCAAGCAGTTCGACGACAAGGTCGGCGAGATCGCCAAGGCCGCCAAGGACGCGGGCGTGCCGATCCGGATCGGCGTCAACGCCGGTTCGCTGGACAAGCGCCTGCTGGAGAAGTACGGCCGGGCCACCCCGGAGGCGCTGGTCGAGTCGGCGCTGTGGGAGTGCTCGCTGTTCGAGGAGCACGACTTCCGCGACATCAAGATCTCGGTCAAGCACAACGACCCGGTCGTGATGATCAACGCCTACCGCCAGCTCGCCGCCGCGTGCGACTACCCGCTGCACCTCGGCGTGACCGAGGCCGGGCCGGCCTTCCAGGGCACCATCAAGTCGGCGGTCGCCTTCGGCGCGCTGCTGGCCGAGGGCATCGGCGACACCATCCGGGTCTCGCTCTCCGCCCCGCCGGCCGAGGAGATCAAGGTCGGCAACCAGATCCTGGAGTCGCTCGGGCTGCGCGAGCGCGGCCTGGAGATCGTCTCCTGCCCGTCCTGCGGGCGCGCCCAGGTGGACGTCTACAAGCTCGCGGAGGAGGTCACCGCCGGGCTGGAGGGCATGGAGGTGCCGCTGCGGGTGGCCGTCATGGGCTGCGTCGTGAACGGTCCGGGCGAGGCCCGGGAGGCCGACCTCGGGGTCGCCTCCGGCAACGGCAAGGGCCAGATCTTCGTCAAGGGCGAGGTCATCAAGACCGTTCCGGAGTCGAAGATCGTCGAGACCCTGATCGAGGAGGCGCTCAAGCTCGCCGAGCAGATGCAGGCGGCGGGTGTCGAGGCGGGGGCGCCGACCGTGGTCGCCGGGGAGTGAAGGGCCGCGGGGGGAGCGGCCCCCGCGCAGCGTGTTCCGACAGCCGTGGGCTGTCCCGACC
>NZ_JBHVET010000671.1:0-4755 GCF_042802135.1 Kitasatospora sp. NPDC057512 | reverse complement strand
GGGCGGGGGAGTCCACCGGGCCCCGCACCGTTCCCGGTTCAGGCCCGGCCGGTCCACTCGTCGGCCAGGACGGCCCAGATCTCCTTGTCGTAGCGGACCCCGTTGTACGGGTACCACTCGCGCAGCACACCGTCGCGGGTCATGCCGACCCGCTCGGCGACGGCCCGGCTGCGGGCGTTGACGGAGGAGCACCACCACTCGGCGCGGTGCATGCCGCGGGTGGTGAAGGCGTAGTCGAGCAGCTGCCGGACGGCGGCGGTGATCAGCCCGTGGCCCTCGCCGGCCGGCTCCGTCCAGGCCCCGATCTCGCAGACGCCGGACCGGGCGTCGAAGCTCACGAACATCACGCCGCCGACCAGGGTGCCGTCCAGCCAGATGCCGTAGATCCGCTTCTGGTCGGCGGCCAGGCCGTCGGCGTAGCGCTGGAGGGTGGCGCGGGCGGAGTCCAGGTCGACGGAGAAGGTGGCCCAGGGGATCCACGGGTCGGTGTGGGCGCGGGCGCGGTCGAGGTGGGTCAGGAACTCGGGGGCCTGCCAGGGCTCCAGCGGGCGCAGTTCGGCGTTCTCGGTGAGCGGTACGGCAAACACGGGCGGCCTTTCACGGGTGGTGCTGAGGTTGGCTGGACTATTCATAACAAACGTTTGGTACGTAAGATAGCCCCATGACACCGGCCCGTGGAGACCATGACGCCCGACGCTCCGAGGTCTCCGAGGGGGTGTGGCGGGTGCTCTCCACCCGGGGCTTCGAGGGGCTGACCCTGCGCGCGGTGGCCGCCGAACTGGGCGCCTCCACCGGGCTGTTGACGCACTACTTCCCGAACAAGCGGGCGCTGCTGAGCCACGCGCTGGAGGAACTGGACCGGCGCTCGCTGGCCCGGCCCCGGCGCACCGACCCCGCCGACGGCAGCGCGCCGCCGGCCGGCCTGGCCCGGGTGCGGGCGTCGCTGCTGGACGTGCTGCCGCTGGACGGCGCGGCCGCCGCCGACAACCGGATCTGGGTCGGCTCCTGGGACCACGCCCTGGCCGACCCGGAGCTGGCGGCCGCCCACGCGGGCCGCTACGCGCGCTCGCGCACCGCGCTCACGGCGCACGTCGCGGACGCCCAGCGGCTGGGGGAGCTCCCGGCGCAGGCCGACCCGGCCGCGCTCGCGGCGGGGGCGCAGGCCTTCGTGCTGGGCCTGGTGGTGCAGGCGCTGTTCGCCCCGGAGGAGTTCCCGGCGGAGCGGCAGACGGAGCTGCTGGACGCGTACCTGGCCGGGCTGGCCGGGTAGGGGCGGGCGCTTCCGGGTACGCCGGGCGGTCCGCCCGGCCCGGGTACCGGGGTGTTCGGGGTGGGGGATTCACCGGGAATTCCGGTTGTTCCGATTGGACCCGTTTTTCGCCCCGTTTTCACGGCGGCACCGACACGCATGGTCACGAGTTCGGTGCGATGAGTGCGCGGGACGGTTGGTGTACGGGATTACCGACTGGTCCGGAGCGGACACGGAAAGTGTCCGCCGGAGTGGTGGCCTGCGGAATTGCGGGGTGGTGCCCCCAGCAGGATTCGAACCTGCGACCTACCGCTTAGAAGGCGGGTGCTCTATCCGCTGAGCTATGGGGGCGGGACGGGCGGTGCCCTGGCGGGCGCGACCGTGGCCGGGATCGGGCTGGCGAGCGCCGGGGCGCGCGCTGTCCGGCCCCGTACCTGAGGGTGGGGGTGGGGGTGGTGGGCCCTCGCCCTGTCGGGGACAGGATAAGGGTGACCGGTTCCCAGGCCGGGTGTGACGACACCGCCGTTGGTGTGTCGGTTCGGTGGAGCGGTCCGATAATCGCAGGTGAAGGCCGTGAGTGCAGCGGTCTGGGAGTGTTCCGAGCCGGACGTTGTGCAGTCGTTACGGGGCTGCCTCCTCACCCGTTATGGATTCGGCACGGAGAATGCGGCGCGGACGGTGCGGGTGGGGGCCTTAATCGCGGTTGCGCCGGTCGTATGACGTGCGCGGACGGCCGTCGGGGCGCCTTCCGGAGCGCGTTCCCGGGCGGGTTCCGGGGTGCGCCGGCCGGGCGGCGAGCAGCGAGTTTGTTGTCATGGCCGCGAAGAAGTGGGGCCGAAGCGGTGGCGGAAGGCTGAAATTCACCCCTGCGGGTGACAACAGTTCCACAGGCCCGAGTTATCCACAGGATTTCGGAAGTCGGTGGCCCGGATTTCCCCCGAAGTGCACGCTCAAGGCGCACCGGTCGATTCCGTACGGTGCATCGGCGAGAACGGAGGGTGTGCCGTGAGCGAGACGCATGTGACGGTGATCGGCAATGTGGCGACGGAGGTGAGCTACGGCGAAACCAGCGGCGGGGTGCCGATGGCGAACTTCCGGCTCGGCTGTACCGAGCGGCGGTACGACCGGCAGCGCGAGTGCTGGGTGGACGGTGAGACGCAGTGGGTGGCGGTGACGGCCTGGCGGGCGCTGGCGGTCAATCTGATCGGCTCGCTGTCCAAGGGCGATCCGGTGCTGGTGAGCGGCCGGCTGCGGGTGCGCGAGTGGACGGAGGGGGAGGTGAAGCGGAGCCGGGCCGAGATCGACGCCAGATCGGTCGGACACGACCTCACCCGTGGTACCACGGCGTTCCGGTGGGCGGCGGGGGTGCGCGGGCAGCCGCCGGGCGGCGCCGGTCCGGCCGGGGCGGAGGTCGGGGGCGAGGCCGTGCCGGGGTGGATCGTCAGCGCGGTGGAGGCGCGCAGGGGCTCCGGGGCGCCCCCGGCGCCGACCCCGGCGGCGGTCGCGGCGCCCGTCGTCCGGGCGCTGCCGCCGGGTGGGCGGCCGCCCGCGGGGGAGTCGGGCGAGGTGGCCGGGAAGGAGCGGGGAGGTGGCGCCGCGGATGCCCTGACCTGATCGGTCGGTGACCTTCCCTGTCGACAAATATGTTGATCGAGAACGTCGTTGTGCCCGCACGCGCAATCCGACCGGATAACGGAAAGCGGCCCCGGAGTTTCTGGCCGACCGTCAGCTTGTGTGGGACCTGAGGGGATTGATAACGATCCAGATACGGAATCGTCCTGATTTCGCATGGGGGTTTCCGGGCCTCTGGGGCTCAATAGGATTCGTCTGGTTCATACCCGTAGCAGTGCCACAGGGGGCACGCGCGGAACGGCAAGTCGGCGGGCCGCCCACTCGGTGCGGCCGGGCCCGGAGGGATCCCAGATGTTCCAGAGGCAGGGGCGGAGTCTGTCCCGGATAACCACTGTCATGCTCACGACCAGCTTGGCGCTGGGCGGAGGCCTGTTCGCGGCCGGTGCGGCGGTCGCGGCCGGTGCCCCGACCTCGGGCGTGACGGCGGAAGTCCAGAACGAGATGCTCGGCGAGAAGATCGACGTCGAGGGCAAGGGCACCGTCGACGGCGGCCTGTTCACCCTCAAGACGGCTGCCGGGGAGAAGCTCCGGACGTACTGCATCGACTTCGACAACCCGGTCTACCTGGACAGCGGCGCCAAGTACCACGAGGCGGACTGGGCGTCGAGCTCGCTCAACAGCAACGCGAACGCCCCCAAGATCCGCTGGATCCTGGACAACTCGTACCCGCAGGCCAGCCTGGCGTCCCTCGCGACGGCCGCCGGCGTCGACAGCCTGACCGACGCGGACGCCGCCGCCGGCACCCAGGCCGCGATCTGGAAGTTCTCGGACAACAAGAACGCCGTCCCGCGCAACGACAAGGCCAAGAAGCTACGCGACTACCTCGTCGGCGACGCCAACAAGGGCGTCGCGGCCGAGCCGAAGCCCTCGCTGACCCTCTCCCCGGACTCGGTCTCCGGGAAGTCGGGCGGCAGGCTCGGCCCGTTCCTGCTGAACTCCAGCGCGAACGAGGTCAAGCTGACCGTCACCGGCGATGCCGCGGACAAGATCAAGCTGCTGGACAAGGACAGCAAGCCGGTCAACGGCAGCCTGGCCGGTCCGATCGGCAAGGACACCCCGCTGTTCCTGGACGTGCCGGCCGGCACCCCGGACGGCAAGGCCGCCATCAACGCCACCGCCGAGGCCACCGTGCTCAGCGGCCGGGTCTTCATGAGCGGCGTGGACTCCCGCGGCCGCCACAGCCAGACCATGATCCTGGCCGGCTCCACCAAGGTGAACGTCGCGGGCGGCGCCAAGGCCACCTGGAAGCAGGGCAAGGGCGCGCTGATCGACAGCACCGCCAAGGAGGAGTGCGCCACCGGCGGCGTGCGGGTGTCCGTCACCAACAGCGGTGACGAGGCCGCCACCGTCACGGTCGGCAAGCAGCAGGTCGCCGTCCAGCCGGGCAAGACCGAGAGCGTGCTCGTCAAGGTCGAGGAGAAGGCGCACTACGACTTCACCGTGACCGGCCCGAACGGCTACACCAAGCAGTTCACCGGCGTCCTGGACTGCAAGGTCGGCGTGACCCCGACCCCGGCCCCGACCACCCCCGCCGCGACCGGCACGCCGTCCGGCACCCCGAGCGCGGCCCCGTCGGGCACCCCGAGCACCGGCGCCGGCCAGCCGACCCCGGCGACCACCAGCGCCGCCCCGGGCACCGGTGGCCTGGCCCAGACCGGTGCCAATGACTCCACCCCGATCCTCGCCGCCGTCGCCGGTGGCCTGGTCGTGGCCGGTGGCGCCGCCGTCTTCGTCCTGCGCCGCCGCGGCCGCCACGGTCGCACCACCGCCTGAACCGCCTGAACCGCCTGAACCGTCTGCCGCCTGAAGCGCCCGAAGCGCCCGAAGCGGCGGAACCGCCCGAGCGGGCCGGGGGTCACTGACCTCCCGAGGCC